>JBDRZL010000010.1 GCA_039803925.1 candidate division WOR-3 bacterium
GGCAAGATTTTTACCTATAAAACCGGCAACTCCTGTTATTAAGATTTTCAATTTTTAATTTTAAACCATTAAATACCTTTAAATCTATAAATTTCTGCAACTATTCCGCCTCCAAATATCACAAATTATGTATTAGTTATGAATTTTAAAGGAAAATGTAGTAAAAAGGGTAAAAAATATACCACACTTTTCTTCTGGTTTTATATATTTTTTGAAGAAAATAAGTTAAAAGCAAAAACTTATCCCCAAACTAAAAAGCCATCTTGCTGCATCTGGTCCCTGAATAAAAGCAGAAATAAAATGAATAAATCCTGTGAATTGGTATTATAAACCAGTATTTCTTTTGATATAACAAAAAAAGAGAAATTGCTATCAATAAAACTGTAAATAATCTCGGAAATAAAAGATTTTTAAAAAAAAATAAAGAATAGGAAGATTAACTAAAAAATTAAAAGGAACCTCCAATTTAAAAAGGTCCTTATAAATATCCTTACCCTAAAGTAAAATAATAGAACCATTAAGGGGAATACCCTCCTTAGAAGTTATTTGAGCAAAAATACACTTATTTTATTTTAATTCTATAAATCTTTGCAACCTTATTCTCCCCAAAATCAATTTCCTTTACTTTTTCATAATTTTTTATTACAAAATTATATATATAACTTTTTTCCCAATCCTTTGGATAAAAAATATTTTCTGTATGAATAACATACTTAATTTTCTTTAAATTTAAATATTCAACAATCTCTAATTCTGACTCAAAGGGCAAAAAATATGGCTCAATAAAATCATACCTTACAGGTATTTCTTTTTCATAAAGAAAATAAAATATCGTTCCATTATCAAGAAAAAAAACCTCACCTTTTCCCTCTGTATTCTCTTTGAAAAACTTCTTTAATTCCATATACCCCTTCTTTTCTTCCTCCTTTACAAAAACTAAAAACCTTTTATCACTAAAAAAAATCTTACCCTTTATCAAAAATTCTGCATGAGTTAAAAATCTAAAAGGAAAATAAATTAAAACAGGTAAAAGTATATAGAAGAATTTTTTTAATCCTGATTTATATATTCTTTCTAAAAAATAACACATCAACAAAAAACCAATCCCTAAACTGTAAATACCCCTCATCACATTTGGCCCCTGAATAAACATTGAAATAAACTGAAAAAAACCTGTTATAAGAAATAGAAAGTAATAAGAGTTCTTTTCCTTTTTTAAATTTATAAAAGAAATAAAATATATAAAAGGAGGAAGTATATTCACAAAAAATGTAATAAAATCACTGTAAATCAGATTAATCTTTAATTTTATTAAATTAAGATAAAAATCTTTAAAATTATTGAAATAATTGAACCAGTCATTGTTATAATTCCACTGAGCCTTTGTATAACTTCCCTTAATTACATAAATGTAAATACTTCTAAAGTAATCATCAAGGATACCTCTATAAAATGCATAGGAAAACCATAATACAAGAGGTAATAAAAAACCATAACAAAATATCATTAAAATTTTAAAAAAATCTTTTTTATGTTTTATCAAAAAAAATATTACTAAACTTAAAAAATTAAACAAACCGTTATTTATCATTGTAAGTAAATTAAGACCTGTAAGAAGCCCTGATAGAAATAAAAAAAGATAATTTTTATTTTTTATAAAAATTAAAATAAAATAAACAGAGAAAACATTTAAAATAAAAGAATACCACTTATGTGAAGGAATAATACCCGTTAATATTAAAGTACTAATGGAAAATAAAAAAATAAATAATAAAGAAAATTTTTTATTTAGAATTTCCTTTGATAAAAGAAAAATAAAAAGAAAAGATATTGAAACTAAAAGTGATGTAAAAATCCTCGGGAAAAGAAGGTTCTGAGGCAAAAATTTAAGAAGAGGTAAATTTATCAAAAAAGTTAAGGGTCCTTCTATTTTAACAAGATCCTTATAAATATCTTTCCCTTCAAGCAAAACTATTGAACCATTTAAAGGAATACCCTCATCATCTGTTATCGGTGCAAAAAGAGAAAAAAAAGAAAATAAAATAAAAAGGAAAATAAAGAGAAAAAAATTTTTATTTTCCATAAATTTATTATAAAATAAAAATCACTATGACAGATATATATTTTGAAAATATTATCTTTTTCAGATGGAAAGGACTTGGAGACCTTATTCTTGACACACCTCTTTTTAGAATAATAAAAGAAAATTTTAAAAATGTAAATTTAAAAGTCTTAACATCACCCTCAAATAAAGATGTCCTCATAGCAAACCCTTATATAGACGAAATCCTTCCTAAAAAAAATCTTTTAGAACTTCTCTTTAAAAAATGTGACCTCTTTGTTGATATGATGGGAAACTCTATGACACTTATTCTTTTTGCTCTTTTAAGACCAAAATATAGAATGGGCTTTAAAAAGAAAATCCCCTTTTTAAATTTAAAAATACCCTTTGATCCCTCACCCACTTATACAGTTAAACATAGATTAAAACTTTTAAAACTTTTAAATATAGAAAATCAACCTGAAAATCCTTTGCCAGAAACCTATCTTTATAAGGAAGAAGAAAAAGTTTTTAAAAGGAAATTCAAAGACTTATTAAAAAAAGATTATATCACAATTTTCCCTTACGCAAGAGGCAAAGTAAGAGATTTTCCCTCCTACATTTTTTCCTTTTTAAATGATAAATTCAAGGAAAAAGGATTTAATGTTTTTTTTATATTTGATAGAATGGGAGAAAAGAAATTTTTAGAAATTAAAAAATTATGTAAAATAGAGCCAGAATTTATATTCTCTCCAAATTTAAGGGAACTGATTTTTATATTAAAGTATTCAAAACTTTATATAGGTCCTGATACAGGTCCTAAACATATAGCAGTATCACAAAAAACTAAAACCTTAACACTTTTTACCCATACAAACCCTTTAAACTGGACACCACCTGATTTTCAAAATCATAAGTTTATAAAACCTACTCTTGAATGTCATCCCTGTGAAACAAAAAATTTAAATTACTGTAAAAGAAAAGATTTTAAATGTTTAAGCCTTTTTGAACCTGAAAAAATTTTTGAAATTTCCTTAGAACTATTAAAAAAATAAAAAAAACAAAATAAAAAATATCAATTAAATAACCGTATTTAACATAAATAGTCTCATCAGAAAAAATTTTTACCTCACCTTTAATAACACCCCTTTTAAAGAGAGGAATTTCCTTTAGAATTCTGCCCTTTTCATCAATAACACAACTTATCCCACTTCTTGCTGACCTTACAAGATATCTTCTTGTTTCTATTGCCCTGAAAATTGCCAGGTCTCTGTGAACTTTTGGACCAAGAGATTTTCCAAACCAACCATCACTTGTTATATTGATAAGTAAATTAGCACCTTTTTTAACAGCTTCCCTTGAAATTTCAGTAAAAATTGATTCAAAACATATCGGAACAAATACTAAAAAGTCTTCAATTTTAAACAATCTCAAAGTTTTCCCTCTTGAATAATTTCCCTGTCCGAAATCAAGTTTTCTTAAAAAGGGAAAAATCTCATCATAGGGTAAAGCCTCACCAAAAGGTGTAAGATGGGTTTTATGGTAATAATCAATAAGCTCTCCTTTTTTATTTACAAGAAAAGCAGTATTAAAAAATCTGTATTTTCCTTTAATTTTTATTGCATCGGCATTACCAAAAATAAGATAACTTTCAGTTTTTTTTGTAAAATTACTGACAATTTTCAATACATTTGTATCATATCTTGCAAAAGAAGGAATAGAGGATTCAGGAAATATAGAAATTAAAACTCCTTTAACAGAAAGAGAATCATATATCTTCTCTGCTATTTTAAATTCCTCTCTCTGAGAATAATTCAGAGGTATGTGAGGTTGATAAAGAGCTATCTCAATTTTTCTAAATTCCCTATTTTCTTTTTTTAAAAGATAAATTCCAAAAATATGAAGTAAAAAAATTAAAAAAATAGAAAAAGCTATGTATAATTTTTTTAAAGTGAAAATTAAAAAATTAAAAAAAACAATCAAGAAAGTTATAAAAAATGGACCTGTAATTTCAATTATCTGAATTAAAGGTAAATTATTTTTCTGTGATAAAAAAAGAACTACCCATGGAAAACCTATTTCTGATTTTGAACGGATTATTTCAAGAAGGGTATAGATTAAGGGCACTAAAAGAAAAGAGAAATTTTCTTTATGGAATTTTTTAAAAAAATAAGTAAAGATACCAAAATAAACTCCATGGGTTAAAAATATTAAAAAGGTCCCAAGAGTTATCCAAAAACTTGCTTCCTTTTCAATTTGAGTTAAGTTAAAAATCCAGTTCAACTCGCAAAAAGAAAAAATAGTGCCATACAAAAAGCCTGACAGAAAACTTCTTCTAATCCTTTTTAATAAGACGAAAAGGGGAATAAAAGAAAAAAAAGCAAAAGGGAAAAAATAAAAAGGAGGAAAGGAAAATAAAAGCAAAATTAAGGATAAAATAAATAAAAGAATATTTTTAACTTCTGATTTTTTCAATAATTTCAAGAATCTTAATTCCTTCATCTATTTTGAATTTCGGAATTTCAGCTCCTGTTATAGAGTTAACAAAATGCTCAAGAAGTAAATCAAAGGAGAGCCTATAAAAACTTTTTTCCTCTGTTATTCTTGGTGTTATATCTATAAGTTGTCCGAAATGTTTCTGAACTATCTTAAAAGGTGAAAGATAAGCATTTCCCTTTTCACAGTATATTTCAATCTGAAATTTATCACTTTCAATAAAAGGATCCCATAAAATTTCTATTAAAACACCTGTATTATCTTTTAGTTCTAAATAAAGGGTCCCCTCCCATTCAATTCCATTCTCATTCTTTTTGAAAGCTTTTAAAAACTTTAATGGTTCAGTTTTAAAATATGTATAATATATTTCAAAAATATGAATGAGAGTTGAATGGAAAACTGAACCAGCTGAATTTGGATCCTGCATCCATAAAGGCCCTGAGAATTCAAATCTTTTCCTTCTTCGTATAAATTTAACATGAATGATATTACCCAGAACCTTTTTATCAAAAACAATTTCCTTTATTTTTAGAATATCAGGCCTTAAAGAATAATTCATCGCAGGCATATAAATTCTTTGAGTATCAGCAATCTTCTTTTTTAACTCATAAGCCTCTTCCAGTCTTATTGATACAGGTAATTCACAGAGAATATGTTTTCCATAAGTGAGAGCAGCAAGTGCAATTGGATAATGAAGATGATTTGGAGTTGTTATAATAACAGCATCAACATTTTTATCAGAAAGTAAATCTTCAAAATCAGTATAAATTGCTTCAGCACCATGTATTTCCTTAGCCTTATATAACTTTGCTTCGTCAAGATCACATAAAGCATATAGATTTATCTTATCTCTTAATCTTTTAATTGAGGGTATATAACCTATCTGGGAAATATGACCAACACCTATTATTCCAATGTTTATTCTTTTGTTATCAACCACTTCTTATCTCTTCCTCAAGAATTCTCATTCTATCAGAGATAAGCTTACATTCATTTATTCCATTCTCAATTTTTTCAAGTAGATAATTAATTTCTTTGAGTTCATCTAATATCTCTTTCATTTTCTGATTACCGGTTTCAGTCTCCTGTAATTCCTCACCTATCAGTCTTATAACTTCTGTAAGCTTGAATACAGTAGTTTCAAAAAACAAAGGTAAATTTTCAATTTTTGGTAATAGATCAAGAGTATTAATCAAAAGTTCTTTTTCCTTTTCACCAGATTCAGTAAATTTCCTTTTATAATTTTCTATTAATTTTTCATATTCAACAATAAAGTTTTTGGTATTTTCAAGTATTTCGCTTGTAGAAGAAAATTCATGGGTCAATTTTGTAATAACATTTTCCACTGATTGAGCAAGTGTCCCGATTTCTTCTGCTATTATAGAAAATCCCTTTGCTTCCTCACCCATTCTTGTTGCTTCAATAGAGGCATTAAGAGATAAAAGTCTCGTTTTAGAAGCATAATCTTTCATAAATTCAACAAAACCCTGTATTTTCTCAAGTAAAGTTACAACCATAAAAATGTTATCCTTTAACCTTTTAAACTCCTCGATTAACTTTCCAAAACTTTCCTCAGCAATTTTTAAGGAATAAAGTATCATCTCTACTAAAGATCTTTTGCTTCTAAAGAAGGAAACAAAAGAAGAAAGTTCAGAAGAACCTTTCTCAAATTCACGAGCTATATTTTCAAGAATATCAAAATTTTTACTTATTTTGTCCTGTATATCTCTAAAAGAACCCTCAACATGGGAAAGGGAAAGACCAAATTTCGAGGTATAAGAAGAGAAATTCTTTAACATTTCAATAAGTCTTGAGGTTTTATCCTTAATAGTCTCTGATAGATCAGGTAATTTCTGGATTGAAAGATAACTTCCAATTATTCTGCTCACTAAGTAAGAAACAGTTAAAAGTCTTTCTCTATCATCCTCAGAAAAATTATCCTCCAATTTAGATTCAAATATAATCAAACCTGATAATTTATTATCCCTGTAAAGAGATATTGCATAAAAGGAAAGAGTATCCTTTGAAATAAATTTATAATCCTTTTCCCTTTTTTTAATATAAATTCTTTCATTTTTTAATAAATCATTAAAGAGATTAAAAGAAAAAATCTCTCCAACATAATTTTTATCATCAGAAAAAATACACTTAAAATTTTCATTCTCTTTAACAAAAACTTTCATGGAATCAAAAGGAATATAATCTAAAAGAATTTTTTTTACATCCTGAAAAGCTTTTTCAAGGGAAAAAACACCTGCAAGACTTTCCTCTATTTTATGTAAAAGAAAAAGCCTATCAAGTTTTAAAGAATCTCTAAGAGTCAATATACTTATAAAAATAACAGGAATAAGTATAATGAAACCATAAATGTTATTATCCCTTAAGAAATTAAAAATAAAGAAAATTAAAGAAGTATAAAAGAAAAGAAAAACAATCTCTCTTGAAAGAATATATAAATGTTTCTTAAATGAAAATCTTGACTTTAATATTAGAGGAAAATAGAAAAAAAGAGGATATAAAAAAGAGGTAATTATAAGAAAGATAAGCAATTTTAAATTAATCGAAAAATTTAGATATCTAATAAGACTTAAAAATAATGCTCCTGATAGATAGGAAGAAGAACCATAAAGGACACTCTCTATACTATTTTTTAAAATGAAATGTCCAAATAAAAATATTGAAAGGAATGAAGCAAAAGCTCCTGAAAAGGGTGATAGGTAAGAGAAGAAAGCAGATATTACAGGACAAAAGGAAAAAAAATAAAAGTTTCTTATCGGGAATCTAAAAAATCTAAAAAAAAACACAAGAAGAAAAGTTATAACAAAAAGAGGAAGGGAAAAAAACTTTTCTCCTGAAAATGTTAATAACCTGTAATGCAAGAAAGAAAAAAATACACTTAAAATTAAATGAATAATGCTTAATAAAGTCATAAATTATTTTAAGTTATCATTTAAAGAATTTTCCACAAGAGGGACATCTATAAAAAGTTTTTTTATTTTTATAAATTTTAAAAGAATAATCAAAAGAACAGTAGGGACATCTTTTTTCAAAGGGAGGAAAAGCTGATACAAATTTACACTCTGGATAAAGAGAACAACCATAAAAAATTTTTTTGTTTTTTCTTTTAACTAAATAACCCTTTTTACATTCAGGGCACAAAAATTTCTTTTCAATATAATCCCTTTTATATTTACATTCTGGAAAATTTGAACAGGAAATAAACTTACCATATTTACCCCATTTTACTAAAAGCCTTTCTCCACACTCAGGACATTGCTCCTCAAGATATTCTTCAAGATATTCCTTTTTCAAACCATAAAGATTTTCCTCTACTTTAAATAGAACTTTACTGAATTCTTCCCAGAAATTTTTGAGAAATTCCTTCCTCCCTAAATTTCCTTTTTCAATTTCATCAAGTAAATCTTCCATTTTCTTAGTAAATTCAACATTAAAAATTTCAGGAAATTCCTTTACAAGTATATCACAAACTTTTTTACCAAGTTCAGTAGGGAATAAAGTTTTACCTCTTTTTTCCACATAATTTCTCTGATAAAGAATTTCAATTATTGGAGCATATGTTGAAGGTCTACCAATTCCAAGTTTTTCTAAAGTCTTAATAAGTTCAGCCTCTGTATATCTTTCAGGTGGATTCGTTTCTTTCTCTAAAATATTTACATCCTTTATTTTTAATGTTTCCCCTTTTGAAAGCTGAGGAATATAGATTTCCTCAAAATCTTTTCCTATTATTTTCATAAACCCATCAAAAACTATCTTTTTACCTTTTATTTCTCCTTCAATTTCGCCATTTATAAACTTTATTTTTTTATACTCTACTTTTGCATTTTCAGAAAAAGATGAAAGGGTTCTTAAATATATAATTTCATAAAGTTTAAGTTCATCCTCCTTTAAATAATTTGAAAGGTCCTCTGGTTTTAAGTTTAACTTTGTAGGTCTTATTCCC
The DNA here is from genome assembly GCA_039803925.1 of candidate division WOR-3 bacterium. NCBI lineage: Bacteria > Pseudomonadati > Caldifarciminota > Caldifarciminota bacterium. Next base: position 8,499 of record JBDRZL010000010.1, read on the forward strand.
TCATGTGCTCCCTGAATTCTCCCTTTTTCCTTAAATACTCTCTCCTTTTTTCTAACATATTCCTCCCCGAAAATTTCTCTTATCTTCTTTTTAATCTCAGGTACTACTTTCTCACTTATTCTCACAGAATCTGTTCTGTGATATGTTATAAGCCCTATTCTTCCTTCAGGAGTTTCAAGTCCTTCAAATAATCTCTGTGCTATCTGCATTGTTTTACCAGGTGAAAAAGAAAGAATCTTGGAAGCACTTTCCTGTAAAGTGCTTGTTTTAAAGGGTTCAGGTGGAGTTATTTCTCTAATTTTACTTTCTACATTCTCTACTTTTATAAGAGAATTAAACACTTTATTTTTTATTTCTTCTGCAAACTCTCTTTCCTTTATTTTGCTTACATCCTTCCCCTTATATTTTTTTATCTCACCTTTAAACTCAACTCCATTTTTTAAAAATATAACTTCAACCTTAAAAAATTTCTCTGGTATAAATTTCTCTATTTCTCTTTCTCTTTCTACCAATAATCTCAAAGCAACAGTCTGAACTCTCCCTGCAGATAGTCCCCTTTTTATCAATTTCCAAAGTAGTGGTGAAACCTTATAACCTACAATTCTGTCAAGGATTCTTCTTGAAAATTGTGATTCCACTTTATTCATATCAATCTCAACAGGATTCTCCACTCCTTTTTTAACTTCCTCTTCTGTTATTTCGTAAAAAAGCACTCTTTTGGCATCACTTCTTTTAATTATCTCCTTTATATGAAAAGCAATTGCCTCTCCTTCTCTATCAGGATCTAAGCCCAATAAAATTTTTTCAGCATCTTTTGCTTCTTTTTTTAGCTCTTCTAAAATTTTTTTCTTACTTTCTATTATTTCAAATTCTGGTTCAAAATCTTTTTCTATATCAATTCCAAATTTATTTTCAGGTAAATCTTTAACATGACCCCTTGAGGCAAGAACCTTAAATTCACCTTTTAGATATTTTTCAATCGTCTTTGCCTTTGACGGAGATTCCACTATAAGAATATTTTTCTTTTTCATTTTCTTTTTAAAAGAAAAAATATAGTAGAAATCATTAAAATTAAACCGTTAAAAAATATAATTTTGGCTGGATAAATCCATTCAGCAAGAATTCCAAAAATATAGGATAAAATAAGGAATATACCATTTATAATTAACTCCTTACTCGCAAAAATTCTTCCCCTGAATTCTGAAGGAACATTTTCATGTAAAAGGGTATCTTGAGAAATCATAACAGGTGAAAGCAAAAGACCACCTAAAAAGGATAAAAATCCTATATAGGCAAATTTTTTGAGAAAGGGAAAGATTATAAGTAAGGCTGAGATTGTAAGAAAGGAATAAATGATAACATTTTTTCTGTCCCATTTATCACCAAGAAAACCCAATATAAAAGCACCTGAAGCCATTCCAAAAGCTGTTAAAGCCCCAAGTTTTCCAACTCCAGTTGTTCCATATCCAAGAAACTGTTGAACTAAAATAACAATCAAAACATATACATTTGCACCTACAAAAACAAGAAATAAAATAGAAAAAAGAACAAAGGATACATTTTTATCTTTCTTTATCAATGAAATGGCGTCTTTTAAATCAGAAACAGTTTTTTGAAAATAATTTTTTTCCTCCTCAATTATTAATTTTGCAAGTTCTTCTTTTTTATGTGTTCTGTGGTCAGGAATAAAAATAAAAATTAAAAAAAAGCCCGAAAGGAAAAAAGTGATTCCATCAAGATAAAAACCCGCTTGCCATCCCTCAATACCAAAATTTTTCCATATTTCCCAGTCTACAATAAGTCCTCCTAAAAAAAGACCAAGAACTGTTGCAAGTCTTCCAGCTAAAGTTATAGTTGAATTAGCTGCTAAAATTTCATCACTTGATTTTAAAAGTCCTGGTACTATAGCCATTTTTGTTGCATTATAAACAACACCTATAAGAAAAACAAAAAAGACTATAAAATACATGGGAAATATATGTCTGAAAGATAAAACGAGAAGAGGTATCATAATAACAAGTATAGCTCTTGCAAAATCACCAAAAATAAGTATTTTTTTTCTATTCATCTTGTCAGCAATTATACCTGCAATTGGTCCAAAAATAACACCTGGAATTGTAAAAAAGAAAGCAAGATGTGAAAAGGCAACCGAATGTCCATAAGCGTAAGCTCTAACAAGCGCTATTAAAGCCATATGGTCAAGTTTATCTCCTATAAGGGAAATTGTTTGAGCAAGGGAATATAAAAGAAAATTCCTGTTTTTAAAAACTTTTGTAATTCCCTTATCTTTCAATTTTTATTTTCTCCTTAATTTCAAAATAATAGGACTCAACTTGAGATGCTATTTTATCCCAGGAAAATTTTTCTATAACTTTTTTTCTTCCCATTTCTCCCATCCTTATTCTTAAATCCTCATTTTTCAAAAGATAGATTAATTTTTCAGCAATATCATCAGGATTTTTTGGCTCTGAGAAGAAACCCTCCTTTCCATCTTCTAAAACAAATCTGTAACCCTCTATATTTGAAGCTACAACAGGAACAGATGATGCCATTGCTTCAAGTAAAACAATCCCCTGAGATTCGTACCCTATAGCAGGGGAACAAAAAACATGTGAATCAGCGTAAATTTTAGGTAAATCTTCAAAGGAGACTCTCCCGAGAAATGAAACATTATCCTTCAATTCAAATTTTGCTTTTTCTTTTTCAATTCTTAATAGAGGGCCAGTTCCAACAGCTATAAGATGAGCATCCTTTACTTCATTTATCACTCTTTTAAAAGCTTTTCTTAAATATTTAAAACCCTTTCTTTGCTCAAATCTCCCTACGAACAAAACAATCTTTTTATTTTTTGGTAAATTACTTTCTCCCTTTTTTGAAGGACTGAACCTTTCAATATCAACTCCGTTTGGAATAATTCTGTATTCGCCACCGAAATGCCTCTTTATTGAGTCTCTTGCAACTGGAGAAACAGCAATTTTTCCATCAATTTTTTCAAAGATTTTAATCAAATGTCTTTTAAATATTTCATAAAGTTTTGAAGGGTCGTGAGCAGCATGAAATGTAGAAAAATTTAAGGTATTGGAGTACTTTAAAGCATAATAGGGCATCATAGGGGCAAGGGGACCATGAGTATGAATAATATCAAATTTACCTTTTTCAATTATTTCCTTTATTTTCTTTCCACCTCTTGCAGAAAAAGTAATTCTGCCAACAGATTTATTAAAAAGAATCGGAATTGATTTTCCTATCCTTATTGTCTTTTCATCATCTTTATAATCAGGAAAATCATCTTTACTATAACCACATGTTAAAACATAAACATCGTGACCCCTTTTTTCTAATTCTTTTTTTAAATGATAAATATGTTCAGAAATTCCTCCTACATAAGGATAATAAAAATCAGAAGCAAATAGAATCTTTAAATTTTTCATTTATTTTTTTCTTTAAATTTCTTAATTCCCTCTAAAAATATATTTAAAGCAACCTCCAGTTTATTTGAATTTAAAACAAAGGCTATTCTTACTTCATTTTCACCTTTTCCTTTTGTAACATAAAATCCATTACCAGGTGCCACCATTACAGTTTTCCTTTCTATTTCAAAATTCCTTAATAAGAACTCTGTATACCTTTCACTGTTAATATCCTTTAAATCAACCATCGTATAAAAGGCGCCGTGTGGTTCAAAGGAAAAAATATAATCCGAACTCATTAATATTTTCATTCCCATTTTTATTCTCTTTTCGTACTCTTTCCTACATTCTTCTATGAATTTATCCTCCTTATTAATAACCTCAGCACAGGCATACTGTTCAATAAGAGGAGCAGAAAGTCTCGCCTGCATTAGTTTTAAAATATTTTCCCTTAATTTTTTATTCCTTGTAACAAGAGCACCAATTCTTGCTCCACAGAGAGAATATCTTTTGGATACTGAGTCAGCCACAATTGCTAAATCATAAATTTCCTCAAATTCAAGAATTGAATAATGTTTATAATCTCCATATACAAATTCCCTGTATACTTCATCGGCTATTATAAAAAGATTGTGTTTTTTTGCTAACTTGATTAAAACCTCTATTTCCTCCTTAGAGTAAACTTTTCCAGTTGGATTGTTAGGATTTGCGTAAACAATAGCTCTTGTTTTCTTATTAATATATTTCTCTATTTCCTTTTCAGGAGGTAGTAAGAAATTGTTCTTTATAGAGGTCGGAATTGGAACAAGTTTAACACCTGCAATTTTGGCAAAAGTATTATAATTTGTATAAAAGGGCTCAAATACAATTATTTCTTCTCCCCAATCAGAAGTACTGAAAAAAGAAAAAATAAGTGCTTCACTACCTGCTATTGTTACAAGGACATCTTCAGGTTCAATTTTATATCCCCTTCTTAAATAATATCTGTACCAGGCATCTTTGAGTTCAGGAATGCCATCAGAGGGGCCGTATCCAATTATTTCTTTATTAAACTCTCTTATAACTTTAAAAAAAGTTTCAGGAGGTTTAACATCAGGTTCTCCAATATTAAGATGAAAAACTTCTATACCCTTCTTTTTTGCTTCATTAGCAAAGGTATAAAACTTTCTTATAGGAGAATATTGAGCCTCTTGAATTCTTTTTGATATTTTCATTTTTTAAATTTTAAAAAATTGGGTTTGAACCATATTTATTTTTTAAAATGTTTTTTAAGGGATTCAATCTTATCAAGAGGACTCTGCTCTTTATCCCTCCTTTCATCAATCTTTATTACCGTTGAAACTCTCATTGCTCCCTTTCTAAACATCACCTCCTGCATTTTAATTATAGCCTTAAAAATTTTTTCTTTATCACCATAAAGAATTGTAAACATTGGATCTATCTCATACTTTATATCAGGATATTTATCAAGAACTTTCAAACTTTCTGCTATAAACTCTGAAACTGAGGCGCTTCCTGTGCCAATAGGTGTAATACTAACAGCAACAATTACTTTTTTCATATTTATGATTATACTTTTAAAAGATTTTAAAAGTAAATTATTTTTTCTCTTCCTTTACCTTCTCTTCTTGTAAGGGAAGAGGTGAATTTTCTCCTTTTGGCTCCTCTGAAAATAATGGAATAATATTAGAAATACCCGGTCTTTCAGTAATCCGGGCTCTATTTTCAGGTGAACTGGATTTTGAGACAATTGCAATTAAAATAGCAAGAAGCCCTATAAAAGCAGCAAGTCCCCAGGTCAATTTCTGGAAAAAAGTTGGAGCACCTCTAACACCAAGAAGGTCCTGAGCACCTCCACCAAAAAAAGCACCAAGCCCCCTTCCCCTTGGTTGCTGAACGAGAATAACTGCAATTAAAATTATTACAAGGAATACATGTAAAAAAATTAAAAGAGCTAACATAATATATAATTTAAAGCAATTTTTATAAGTTTTGCAAACAAATCTCCTTTCAAAGAGGTTCCTCCAACAAGACCACCTGAAATCTCTTCCTTTGAAATAAGAGGGTCAAAATTCTCAGGGGTTATACTTCCTCCATACAATACAGGAACCCTTACACCATAATTATTTTCCATAAATTCAATTATAAACTTATGAGCTAAAAGTGCTTCATCAGGAGTTGCTACCCTTCCTGTTCCTATTGCCCAAACTGGCTCATAGGCTATTATTATTTTTTTAATTTCTTCTTTTTGAAGAAACTTAAAACCTTCCCTTATCTGTATTTCAAGAACTTTTTCTATTTCTCCTTTTTCTCTTTCCTCAAGTGTTTCACCAACACAAAAAACAGGTTCAAATCCAAATTCTATTGCCTTTTTTAATTTTTTTGCAAGTAAATCATCATCTTCTTTAAAAATTTTTCTCCTTTCTGAATGACCTATTATTACTCTTTTTACTTTTAAATCTTTAAGATGTAAAGGAGAAATCTCACCTGTAAAAGCACCCTTTTCCTCAAAATACATGTTTTGAGCACCAACTTCAACATTTATCTTTGACAGAATCCTTTTTGCATAACTTATGTGAGTAAAAGGAACAAAAACTGCTACTTCAATTTTTCCACTTTTATCACTATACTCCTTCAAAAAATCATCTCTCCACTTTTTAATATCTCCCTTTAACATATTCATTTTCCAGTTTCCGAATATAAATTTTTTCATAAAACCCCCTTTTCTTTTAAAATTGTTTTAATAGGTTCAAAAGTTTTCCTGTGTAAGGGAGAAACTCCCTTTTTCTTTATCATTTCAACATGAAAATCAGAATAGTACCCTTTATTTATATCAAATCTATAATCGGGGTAAACTTCGTGCATTGCCTCCATCCACATATCCCTTGTTACCTTTGCTATTATACTTGCTCCTGCTATTACATCAATCCTTTTATCACCCTTTATAACCACAATCTGTCTCTTTTTTAAAGATTTGATTTTAAATCCATCAACAAGAATAAGGTCAGTCCTTATTCTTAAATTTCTTATTGCTCTTTTCATTGCAAGGTAATTTGCCTCCTGAATACCGATTCTATCAATCTCTTCTGGAAAAACAAATCCCACACCAAATCTAATATTTTTTTCTAATAACCTGTCTAAAAACTCTCTTCTTTTCTCATAAGTTAAAATTTTTGAATCCCTTACAAAAGAAATATTTTCTCCTTCTGGAACATATAAGGCACAAGCAACTATCGGACCTGCAAGAGGACCCCTTCCTGCTTCATCTACTCCAATTGGTTTTTTTGCCTTTATATTAATATAATCTAAAAACCTGTAAACACTCTCCAAATTACTTCAACTCCTTAATCCTTGCCTTTTTACCTTTCTTCTCCCTTATCCAGAAAATTTTTGCCTTTCTTACCTTTCCCCTTCTAACAACCTCTATTTTTTCAATAAAAGGTGAATGGAGAGGAAATGTCCTTTCAACACCGATTCCCTGAGTAACTCTTCTAACAGTAAAAGTTTCTGATAATCCACTCCCCCTTCTTTCAAGAACAATACCTTCAAAAGGCTGAATTCTTGTCTTTTCTACAAGTTTCTTTGTCTTCGTATCTTCCTTTAATTCGGTAATCTTAACATGAACTCTAACAGTATCACCTGCCCTGAAATCAGGAATATCCTTTTTCATAAATTTTTCTTCAACTTTTTTTATGAGAGTCTCCATTTCTTAAAAAAATTTTTAAAAGGAGAATTGAACTCCCTTAGATAAACTTTTTGAAAATTAATTATACCTTTTCCTTTAATTCCTTTTCAATCTCTTTTAAGAGAATTTTATCCTCCTCCTCTAAATTTGCCCTTTCAATAAGGTCTTTTCTCTTCAAAAGTGTTTCTTTAAGAGCCTCTTTTTTTAAATACTTTCTTATTTCTTCATGATTCCCTGAAATCAAAATTTCTGGAACTTTTTTTCCTTCAAATTCTCTGGGTTTTGTGTAAACAGGGTAGCCAAGGACTCCTTTCTCAAAAGAATCTTCTTCTCTTGAATCCTTATCTCCCATTGAGCCGGGTAAAAGTCTTGAAACTGCATCAATAAGTACATATGCTGCTGGTTCCCCTCCTGATATAACATAATCACCTATGGAAATTTCATCATCCACATAATCTCTTATTCTTTCATCAATTCCCTTATATCTTCCACATATAATTGTTATACTTTCTTTTTTTGATAAATCATGTATTATTTTTTGATTTAAAACCTTTCCTCTTGGATCCAAAAGAATTTTATAAGTATTTTCCTTTATACTTTTTAAAGCCTTTACAGTAACATCAACCCTTATAACCATTCCTCCTCCCCCACCGTAGGGTCTATCATCCACCTCCTTTGGACCTTCTGCAAATTTTCTTAAATCAATTGCTTTAAGTAAAAGGGAACCTGATAATATTGCTCTTTTTATTGGACCAAATTCTTTAATCTTTTCAAAAAAATCAGGAAAAAGTGTGATGCAATAAATATTCATTTTTATATTAAATTTTCTGAATTAACTTTTATTAATTTCTTTTTTTTATCAACACCTTTAACAAAATCCTTTGCCCATGGTAAAATAATTTCCTTACCCTCTTCTGTTTTAATGTATAGTCTTTTTAGAAAAGCTGTTTTTTCAACAAAGTCTATTTTACCTAAGTATCCTTTTTTAACATCATAAACCTTATACCCTGTTATATCTTCTTCATCCCTTTTTTCTCTTTTTTTAATATAAAGAAGAGTTCCCTTTAAAGAATCAGCCTTTTCTTTTGAATCAACTGAACTTAAAGTTATTATATAAGATTTTCCCCCGCGTCTTTCAAATCCTTTTAAAACACAAAACCTTTCTTCGCCTTTATAATAGAAAAATAACTTTTTGCCTCTTTGTAAAGTTTTTTCATTATTTACAAGAAGTTTCGCTAAAATTCTCCCTTCTTTTCCGTAGCTCTTTAGAATTTTTAAGATATAAAAATTTTGCACTCAAATTAAAAACTACCACTTGAACCAGGTTCTATAATGTCAAGAAGAGCTCTTTTACCCTTTTTAGCTCCAACAGCACTAACAAGGGTTCTTAGAGCCTGGGCAGTTCTCCCACCCTTCCCAATTATTTTTCCAACATCTGTGGGTCTAACTCTGAGTTCGTATATAACAGCTCTTTCTCCTGAAACCTCTTTAACTTCTACAGCATTAGGTTCATCCACAAGATGTTTTACAATATATTCTATTAGGTCTTTGAGTTCAACCTGTTCTCCCTTCATTTTTTACCTCCAGAGGTTTAGGCATTTGAGGGACTTGAACCCACAAGTTTAATTTTTCAGTTTGAAGACGCGGGGGATTCTCTTTTTGCTCTCTTAACAAGGGAAATAACCCTTTCAGTCATTTTAGCACCTTTAGAAGTCCACTCTTCAATTTTTTGTAAATCAATCTTGAAATCAGAATCTCTTCTCGGATCATAATGTCCAATTATATCAATAACCCTTCCTTCCCTTTTATTTCTTGAATCCATAACCACAATTCGGTATCTTGGTTCTTTATTTTTACCAAATCTTGCAAGTCTTATTTTCAGCATGTAATAATTATAAGAGATTTAATTTTATTTTTCAAGTCCTATGGAAGATGTATTTATACTTATTTTTGCCCCTCTTATTCTGACCTTTACCCGCTATATGGGTATTTCCTTTGATTATATTAATAACCTTATGGCTAAATCCTATTTCTTGAAAGAAATTCTAATCTATCTTCCTGATTTTCTTTTTCCCTTTCTCCTAATTTTAATTTTTAAAACAAAATTCTCTGATTATGGTTTTAGGTTACCTGAATTAAAATCTTTTATTTTTTACTTTTTTATTTTATACCTTTTAATGCTTCCCCTTTTAATCTATGCATCTGAAAGACCTGATTTTAAAAAATATTATCCAGAATATAAAAAAGCCCTTTTATCTTTAAGAATTTTTACAATTTATGAAATTATAAATTTTTTCACATATTTATCAACTGAAGTTTTCTTTAGAGGTGTTCTTGTTATCGGGCTTTCAAGATTTTTTGGAATAAAATCAATATTAATAAGTAATTTTCCTTATGTTCTCGTCCATTTTGGAAAACCTGTCCCTGAAATATACGGTTCCTTTATTGCCGGATTAGTTCTTGGATATATTGCCTATAAAGATAAATCCATTTTTACCCCAACACTACTCCACTTTTCCTGTGCCTTTACCCTTGACCTTATAAGGTTTTTAGAGGTAAATAAAATTTAATAAACAAATTCTCTGATATCATAAACTGAAACCCTGATTTTTTTCTCAGAGAAAAGTAATTTAAAAAAATCTATCTCCCTTTTTATTTCCTCATAATTAGCTTCCTCAGGATACAAGCCTTTAAAGGGATAATAAGGAGAAAGATATAAAATGTCACTTTTATCAAGACTTAAATTTTTTAATAAATCATAAGTTTTTGATTTATGCTCTTCCTCTAAATCACCCGCTATACCAAGAAGAATAATTACACCCACTGAAATACCTATCTTTTTTAAATTTTCCACTAAAAAAATAAACTCCTCAGGATTAAAGGGTTTATTAAGTCTCTTTAATAAATTTTCACTTCCTGATTCAAGACCTATATATACCCTGAAAAGGGAAAGTTCCTTTAAAGTTTGCCAGAAATTTAAATTTTTTTTCCTCCCAGTCCATACATCTAAAAAGGAAGAAATTTTACTTAAGTTTTCCTCTTTAAAACTATTTTTTATAAGTTTAAAATATTCAAAAATTCTATCCTCTGTCAATAAAAGAGCATCAGCATCACCAAGAAAAATGTTTTTTCTTGTTTTTATACCTTCACCAAAAAATTTTTTTACCTTATTAATATGTAAGATTAATTCCTCTTTACTCAAAACTCTAAATTTTTCACCTTTATAGAAATTACAGAAAGTGCATTTATTATAAGAACAACCCCTTGTCACTTGAATATAAAGGGAAAGATACATATCAGGTGGAACTATTGGAACCTTTCCATAAACTTCTTTAAAACTTTTTATTGTCCTTTTAAAATTTTTATAACCCCTTTTCAAAAAATCTTTTAAAAAACTTTTATTTTCTTTAAAAAATTCATCTTCAAGAGTATTTTCTGCCCTTTTATAGATTTCTTTTAAAAACCTTAAAGATTTAAATCTATTTATTAACTTTTCTCCATTTTTTCTCTTTTTCTCTATAATCTCACCTGAAAGCCCAATTCTATAACCTTTATTTTCCAAAAAAACATAAAGAATTCTTCCCTCTTTATCAATAAAAAAAAGACTTTTATCATTTCCTGTTAATACTATACCCTCTTTTTTAATATTAAGCCCTGGAAAACTTTCCACTAATTTAAAATCTCTCAACAGGATATCGCCAGTCCTTATCAAGACACATTCTTGAAATTTTTGTTATTGTTGGTGGTCTCCTTTTATGCTCATTTTTAACTATTCTTTCATATAAATCCATTACAGCATTTTCACTTATATTCAAAAGTTCCGATGTTTCTCTAACAGATAACTCAAGATCAACAAGACAGTATAAAACTCTATCTATCTGATAATATGTAAAACCAAGTTCTTCTTCATCAGTTTGACCTTTCCAGAGACCTGCAGAAGGCGTTTTTCTAACAATATCAGTTGGAATACTTATATATTCAGCAAGTTGCCAGACCTGGGTTTTATAAAGGTCTCCTATTGGGTAAATATCAGCACCAAGATCTCCATACTTTGTTCCATAACCTAAAAGAAGCTCAGTCTTATTTGAAGTTCCTACCACAAGCAATTTTTTTGCATTTGCATAAAAATAAGCATAGATCATTCTAACTCTGGGTTTTAAATTTGTTAAACCCCAATCTATATCCCCTTTTATATCCCTCAAAGTCTCCTTAAAGGCTGAAAGAGGCTTATTTATCGGTATAATTTCATAATTAACCTTAAGTTCCTTACAGAGTTTTAAAGCATCCTCAATATCTTCTTTTGTAGTAATACCTTCCTCAGGCAATATAAGGGCATAAGTCTTTTTATTCCCGATAGCAAGACTTACCAATTTTAAAACAAGAGAAGAATCAACACCACCTGAAAGATTTATAACAGCACCCTTAAAATTAAATTTTTTAACCCTCTCTCTTATTGAATTTACAATTGCTTTCTTTACAAGTTCTAACTCTTCCTCCTTAAATTTAACTTCCACCATTTTCCATCTCCTCGTATGCTTTTAATAGTTCCTCAAGAATATCCTTTCTTAACTCCCTCAACCTTGTATCTCTCCTTCTCAATCTCTTCGCTTCTTCAAGATCAACTATAACTATAACATAATCCTCTTCAAGTAATTTTCCTGTTTTTAAAATATTTCCAGATGCTGAAACATACATTGAATATCCAAGATATGTAACTCCATCCTGACATCCTGCCTGATTGCAAAATACAAGGGGAATTATATTATCCCTTGCCCTTTGAACTAAAAAATCTTCCCATATTTCCTTTTTAAATCTTTCATAGGGGGAAGCACCAAGAACAATGAGTAAATCAGCTCCCCTTAAAGCCATTGCTCTTGAAGGCTCAGGAAACCAAACATCCTCACATATAAGAATCCCTATCTTTATCCCCCCTATATTAAATACATCTAATTTTGTTCCTCTTTTAAAGTATCTCTTTTCATCAAACAATCTGTAATTCACAAGTTGAACCTTTCTGTAATTTCCTATAATTTTTTTATCATGTATCAAACAGGCTGAATTGTAAAAGAAACCGTAACTATCCTTCTCAACATAACCTATTATTGCATAAAAATCATCAACTTCTTTCCTTATTCTATCAAGGGAAACTAAATTTTCATCTACCTTATCAAGGTATATATCACCGCTTCCATAACCAAGGGTCGAAAGTTCTGGAGTAACAAAAATATATGCCTTTTCCTTTTTTGCCTTTTCAATTGCCCTTAAAATCTTTTCCTCATTTCCCTTAACATCACCAAGCTGAGTTGAAAGTTGAGCAAGAAAAACTTTTACTTTTTTCATATTCTATTTAAAAAGTCTAAAAATATTTCCTTTAAATCATAAAGAGATTTTAAATCAACCCACTCCTCTTTTCCGTGTATCCCATCACCAATTCCATAAATCATAAGAACCGGTATTCCCTTTTCTGAAAAAAATCTTCCATCAGTAGCACCATATATCCTTCCATATTCTACCTTTCCCTTTATTTTCTTAACAGATTCTGCGAATTTTTTCAGATAGGAATTTTCCCTATCAGTATAAACAGGCTCTCCATAACTTTTAACTTCCATTTCTATACCCTTTTTATCCTTTAAAAATTCTCTTAATTTATTCTCAAAATCCTTTGCCCTCCAAGGGGGGGGAAATCTGAAATCAAGTTCCATTTCTGCCTCACCGGGGACTATGTTAACTGCTTTTCCTGCATTAAACTTTCCAAGGGATAGGGTAATTTTCCAAGTTGGTTCCTCAGGTGGACCTTTTTCTGAATCAACCCAGAGTTTATACTCTTTATATAAATCAATTAATTTATCAGCAGCATTTTCACCTTCCCATGGTGTTGAACCATGAGCCGATTTTCCAAATGCCTTAAATTTAACATGCAAAACCCCCTTACCCTCATTCATTATCTTGAAATTAAAACCACCGTCAGGGATTATTGCAAAATCAGGAAGTAAATTTTTATTTTTCACCCAGTATTCAACACCATCCTTTGAACCAACCTCTTCATCTGTGGTAAAAAGAAAAGCAATATTTTTTTTAATTTTTTTCTCAATAAGTTCAAGCAGAAGAACAATCATTGAAGCACAGGAACCTTTCATATCAAAAGAACCCCTTCCATAAATCTTTCCATCCTTTTCAAAAGGAACAAACTGCTCTTCAGAATCAGGGGGAACAACATCAAGATGACCTGAAAATAAAACTAATGGTTTATAATTCTTTTCAAAGGATAAATAAATTGAAGGTTTATTATTAACATCAATTCTCTCTATAAAAATGGGTTTATACTTGAAAATATTTTCAACATAATCGACTATTTCTTTAAGTGCGATTAAATTATTGCTTTCTGAAGGTATCCTTATTAAATCAAAAAGTATATTTTTTAAATTTTCCAAAATTTATTGAGAAAGATAAAATAATAAGCTCCTCTGAAATTTTTTATCAAGATAAATTTCACAGGACCATTCACCTTGAGGGTCATAACTCCTTGTAACTACAGAGAATACAGTGATAAGTTTTGTAGAATCAGAATCAACAAGAATGGAATCACGGGCAAAATCCTGTCCATAAGGCTTGACCCAGAAACAACTTATTTTATGCTTACCTTTCATTCCCATCCAGTAAATCCAGAGATTTACTGTATCACCAAGAAAAAATTGATTTGTAATACCATAGGGGTTTCCATTAACTACCTTGGTACATAAGACACTTTCAACTATAAATGGCCCTTCAGGGAAAACAATTTCTCTTATGGTTTCAACTTTTCTTTCACAAAAATAGAAAAGGATGAAAATTAAGAAAAAAATTTTTTTCATAAGTTTATAAAATTAATATAAAAAACATAAAAAAATCAAGTTTTTCATATTTTATATGGCATTACAAAACTAAAAATTCTCCTTTTGTTTTTATCCCTTCTATAAGAAGGCAGAAAATTTTTTTCAAAGGTGCAAAGACTTGAAAGATGTATATTTTTAACTCCCATTTTTAAAAGCTCATATACACTTTTTCCCCTTAAATCATAAAAAAATTTATTCTTTCTTTTAAATAAAAATTGGTTGTCAAAATCTTTAAACTCAATTCCAACTTCATAACAGTTTGAACATATTGAAGGTCCAAGATAAGCATAAAGATTTTTAAGGTTAAATCCGTATTTTAAAAATTCTCTTATTCCTTTTTTTATTATCCCCTTAAAAAGTGAGCGCCATCCTACATGAAAAATCCCATAAAAAAGCGGATTTTCCGTTAAAATAACAAGAGGAATACAATCAGCAGTCTTTACACATAAAATTTTACCAGTTCTTGTTATAAGTCCATCACCTTTTTTATCCTTTTCCTTATAATCCTCGGCAAAAAACACTTTATCACCATGAACCTGATTTAAAGAAATATATTCAAATTCAGGTTTTTCATCAATTAGTGAAATAATAAGATTATTCCCTACTTTATTTTTAATTTTCACTTAAAATTTTCCTCCTTTTCTGAAAGAACTTTTATCATAAAATTCACATGCTCCTCCATATCCAGATTTGCCTCTTTTAAAAACTTCTCAACAAGCTTTCTATCAACACCCCTTGCAAAAGCTTTATCCTTCCACTTTTTCTTGAAAGTAGTGTATTTTATTTCCTTAAAACTTTTACCCGGCATAACAAGGGAAATAGCAATAAGAAATCCTGAAAGTTCGTCTACTGCAACAAGATATTTTTCAAGAAGAGTTTCCCTTTTTTCCTCTGGATAGGCATGTTTTTTAATTGCAGAGATTACCTCACTATCGACCTTATCTTTTAAAAATTCAACAGCTTTTTCTGGATGTAATTCAGGATATTTCTCATAATCAAGGTCATGTAAAAGCCCTGTTATGAACCATTTATCCTTATTTTCTTCTAATTTTTCAGCATAGGCTTCCAAAATGTAAGCCACAGAATATAGATGCTTTTTTAGATTAAAACTAAAAACCCATTCATCAAGAATTTTAATTGCCTCTTTTTTATCCATAGAAATTTATTTTAAGTAAAAGTTAAACACTTTTTAAAATTTTTATTTTCTTTGAAAAAAATAAATTTTTAGGTTATAATTTAGAAGTTAGTGTATTTGGAGGTATAAGTATGGATAAAGTTTTGTATAAAAAAAATGAATACATATTCAGGGAAGGAGATGATCCGAATTATATATATATCATAGATTCAGGTAAAGTTAAGATTTTTAAAGTTAAACAACACAAAGAAAAAATTTTAGCAGTATTAGGTCCTGGTGAGTTATTTGGAGAAATTGGAGTTTTATCAAAATCAAAAAGAAGTGCAAATGCTTTTACACTTGAAGATACTGTTTTAGAAATAATTAAGGAAGAGGAAATTTCTGATATTAAAGAATTAAAAATTTAGATGAAAAAATAAACCTTATATCTTTTCTTCATGAAGAATTTAGATTATGTTTTTACTTTGGTGTTAAATATATGGAAGATAAGAAAACAGTTTTTGATATTGATGAAATTGCATATTTCACAGATATTGAAGAAGAAAAAATATCTTACTTCTTAGATAATTTGGAACAAAAAGGCATTGTTAATAGAAGAAAAGATAAATATGTAATGATTAGAAAACCAGAATTAATTTTTGAACACACTAAGTATTTATTTTTAGAAGAAAAATTCAGAAGGAAAGAGAAATTAAAAGAAAAATTTTACCCTTTACTCTAAAAGAGAAGAACCATCTATATCAGAAGGGATTTCAAGATTTAAAAAATTAAGAACCGTAGGTAATATATCGGTTATTTTTGCATAACTTTTCTCTTTTAAACTAATCTTTCTTCCCTTTTGAGAAATAATCAGTATCCCCTTAGTGTCATGGTCACCTGTTTTTTCTGTCATAGACTCACCAAAAAATTTTAAATCAGGAAAAGGAACCCAGGAAGAAACATAGGCAAAGTCATCAAGGGAATAAACAATATCAGGCATTAAATCTAAATTTTCACCTTTAAAAATTTCTTCCCTTTCAAAAATTCTTATTTTAACCTTAAATTCCCTTGAAAGATCAATTAAGGAATTTTTTATATCCTCTATAATTTTTTCCTTTTCTTTTTTTTCAACGAATCCAAAAGGGAATCTATCTTTCTGATTTATATATATAAATCCATAATAACCGAATCCAAAAGCATAGGTTTTTTCAAAATCAATATCAGAATAGGAAAATCCGACTTTTGAAGCTGTTTTACCGAAACTTTCCTTATTTTTTCTCAAAATCCCCTCAAGACCCAATTTATAAATGATCTTTGATAGTTTTAAAGGTGAAAATCCACTTTTATAGGAAATCATTTTTAATAAGTTTTTGTAATTCTTTTTTAATTTTAAAAAACCTTCTTTTAAAAGAAAGGAATTTATATAGAAATGTCCTTTTAAATCCTGAAAACCATGGTCTGACATTAAAATAATTAAAGTTCCCTCAGGTAAATTTGAGACAATTTTATCTATTTCTTCATCAATTTTTTCATAGACAGATTCTACTTTTTCTTTATCATACCATAACCAGTGTTGGGCATGATCACAAGTCATGAAAACTCCCATAAATAAATCAAAGTATTTATTTTTAACTAAATATTCCATAACATCTCCATGAATCTCTGTAAGTTCTATTAAATCCCTGAAAAATATCTCTGGATTTTTCTTTGAAAATTTAACTTTTTCTCCTATCCTATAATTGGGAAATTTCTTCAAAAGTTCATTTTTAAACTCACTTGGATATGTAAAATCAGAGTTTAAGGAAGGTGTTAAAAAACCAGATACAAATATACCATTTATTTTTTCAGGCGGATATGTGAAAGGAACAAAGTAAATAATGGATTTTAAATTATTTAAAGACAGAATGTTCCATAATTTTTTTTGTTTTCTCAATTTAAAAGAGGATAACCTGTATTCCAGCTTATCATCTAATTCATAGAAATCAAGTATTCCATGCTTACCAGGATTTTTGCCTGTCATAAAGGAAGACCAGGCTGAAGGTGTAAGTGGCGGAATAGTCGTTTCAAGTTCGTATTTTTTCCCTTCTTTTATAAGATTTGAAATGGCCTTTAATTTTCCCCTTTTAAATAAAGGATCAATTATCTTAAAAGTTGCACCATCTATTCCTATTATACAGACTTTATTCATAAGGTTTATTTTAAATTAATTCATATTTATTTTGAAAGTAGAGAGTAAATTCCTATAAAATTATAAAACATGAAAGAAGAAAAATTGTTTAATGAGGCAAAAAAATTATATAATGAAGGAAAATTATGGGAGTCTTTGAAAATTATGAAAGATCTTGCACAAAAAAGAGAAAACTATGCTGATTTTCAGCATTTTCTTGGAGTTATATACTATTCTCTTTCAATGCTAGATGAAGCAATTTCCCAGTTTGAAAAGGCAATTGAAATAAATCCGAACTATATTGAAGCACACCTTAACTTATCAATAGCTCTTAATGATAAGGGGGATTACATAAGAGCAAAGGAACATTACGAAAAGGCTGTAAAACTGGAAAAGGAAGGAGGAAGAATACCCGTAAGTTTAAGAAATAACCTTGCAAATACTTATATGAAATTGGGGGATACTTTTTATGAAATAGGTGAGTATGAAAGAGCAAAAGAGGAATATGAAAAGGCAATTGAAATAGCACCTTATTTCCTTGATATAAGAACAAAGCATGCAAGAACTCTTATGCAATTGAATGAAATTGAAAAAGCTATATATTCCCTTGAAGAAATTCTTTTGTTAAATCCTAAATATGAGGAAGCAAAGGTAATACTTGGGATATGTTATTATAAAAAGGGAGAAAAAAATAAAGCGCGGGAAATTCTGCAGGAAGTTTTAAAAAATAACCCTGAAAATTCAAAGGCAAAAGCCTATATTAGTATGCTCAAAAATGAATAGCGAAAAACTAAAAGAAACACTCAATCTTCCAAATACAAAATTTCCAATGAAGGCTTCTCTTAAAGAGAGAGAGCCTCTTATGCTTAAATTCTGGGAGGAAAAAAGGGTATATTTCCGTATTCTTGAAGAAGATAGACCCTTATTCATCCTTCATGATGGACCTCCGTATTCCAATGGTCACATACATATAGGTACAGCAATGAATAAAATCCTCAAAGATTTTATAGTTAAAAGTAAAATGATAATGGGATATAAAACTCCCTATATTCCTGGATGGGATAACCATGGGATGCCAATTGAAAATGAAGTAATAAAAGAAGATAAGGAAATAAGAGAAATCCTTTCAAAAGACCCTTTTGCGCTTAAAAAAGAAGAAGTAAGAAAAACCTTAAGGAAAAAATGCGAGAATTTTGCCAGGAAATGGATGAATATACAGAAAGAGGAATTTAAAAGGCTTTTATGTATGGGAGACTGGGAGAATCCTTATTTTACAATGCATCCTGAGTATGAGGCTGAAGAGCTTAAAATACTGGCTCAACTTGCAAAGTTAGGGTATATAGAAAAAGGATTTATGCCACTCCACTTTTGTGCTCATTGTAAGACTGTCCTCGCTATGGCTGAAATTGAATATAAAAATAAAACATCTCCATCGATTTACTTTTTAATGGAACCATTAAACATTAAAGAGTTTCCAGAAAAAACTTATATTCTTGTATGGACAACAACTCCCTGGACAATAATTTCAAATGTTGCCCTTGCCTTTAACCCCTATTTCCATTATGGTGTAATTGAAACAGAAAAAGGTAGATTCCTCTTTGCTCTTGAAACCCTTGATAGGTTAAAAGAAGAACTTCAATTTGAAAAATTTAATGTTTTAAAAGAATTTAAAGGGGAGGAACTCGAATATAAAAAGTTTTTACACCCCTTTTATAATAGAGAATCTCTTGGAATCCTTGCAGAATTTGTAGAAAAAGAAACAGGTTCAGGAATAGTTCATATTGCTCCTGGTCACGGAAAAGAAGATTTTGAAATAGGAAGCAAATATAACTTACCTATATTATCTCCAATTGATGATACAGGAAAATTTACAAAGGAAGCAGAAGGATTTGAGGGAATGGATACAGATTCTGCATCAAAAAAAGTAATAGAAATTCTTGAAAAAAATAATAAATTATTAAAGAAAGGAGAAATTATTCATTCCTATCCCCACTGCTGGAGATGTAAAAATCCTTTAATTTTCAGAGCCACAGAACAATGGTTCTTAAGGGTTGACCACAAAAATTTGAGAAAAAGAGCACTGGAAGAAATTAATAAAGTTAACTGGATACCACCAGCAAGCAAGCAGAGTATTTATAATGCAGTTCTTGAAAGACCTGACTGGTGTATATCAAGACAGAGAGCATGGGGTCTTCCTATACCTGCTTTTAAATGCAAAAAATGCTCTAAGAGTTTCATTGATCCTGATTATGTTTTAAAACTTGCAAATCTTGTTGAGAAAAAGGGATCACAGATTTTCTGGGAAGAAAATGAAATAGAGCTTCCACTCTGTCCTTTCTGTAAATCAAAGGAACTTGAAAAGGAAAAGGATGTTCTCGATGTTTGGATAGATTCAGGAGTCACAAATTTAATTGTTCTTAAACAGAGAAATCTCTCTTGGCCAAGTGATGTTTTTATTGAGGGACCAGACCAGCACCGTGGATGGTTCAATGCTTCTTTAATGATAAGTGTAGCTATAAAGGAAAAGGCACCCTATAAAACAGTTATCACCCATGGATGGACACTTGATGAAAAAGGGAGGGCAATGCATAAATCCCTTGGAAATGTTATATCCCCCCTTGAGGTTATAGAAAAGTTCGGTTCGGAAATTCTAAGAGTATGGACAGCTTTTTCTGAATATACACAGGATGTGAGGATTTCTGACAATATTTTGAACCTCATGGTTGAAAATTACAGAAAAGTAAGAAACACATACAGGTTCCTCCTCGGTAATTTATACGATTTTAATCCAAAGGAGAATTCAGTTAATTTTGAAGAAATGTTACCTGTTGATAAATACATGATGATTAAAACTGATGAATTTAAAGAAAAAATTATTGATTTTTATGAAGAGTATTCTTTTCACAGAGCCTTCCATCTTTATCACAAATTTTGTGCCCTTGATTTATCTTCTTTTTATCTTGATATATTAAAAGATCGCCTTTATACCTTTTACTTTGATTCAAAGGAGAGAAGAAGTGCACAAACTGCCCTTTACTATATACTTAAGACACTAATTGTTCTTGGAGCTCCTATTTTATCTTTTACCTGTGAAGAGGCATATCAAGAAATGCCTTATAAAGAAAAGGATAGCGTCTTCCTTGAAACAGTAACAAAGGAAAGGAAATATAAGGATGATAACCTTGTAAAGGATTTTGAAAAAATTCTTGAATTAAGAGATATCGTCTTTAAATTACTTGAGGAAATGAGAATTAACAAAAAGATTGGCTCCTCCCTGGAAGCAGATGTTTACATTGAGGGGGAGGACGAAATTATAGAAAAATATTTTGAATATTTACCAGAAATTTTTATAGTTTCACAGATTAAAAAGGGGAAACCACAAAGTTTTGAACTTTCATCAGAAAAGGAAAATATCAAAATCTATGTTAAAAGAAGTAAGGGAGAAAAGTGTGATAGATGCTGGCGATATCTTGAAGAGGTTAAGAAAAATGAGAAAAAATTATGTAAAAGGTGTGAAGAAGTTCTTTTAAAAAAAGGATTATTTATATGAAAGATAAGGAAATTGAAAAATTAAAGAAAAAAATAATAGAAAAAAGAGAAAAAATAATAAAATTTTTAGAAAAAGCTGAAAAAAGCGGAATGAGCTGGGCTGAAAGTGGTGAAAGGATATTTCATCACCATATATCAGATACTGCCACTGATGAGGAATTAAAGGAACTTGCCTTTATGAATGCTACAAGATTAAGGGAAGAGCTTGCTCTTATAGAAGATGCAATTTCAAGAATAAAAGATGGAACCTATGGTATATGTTTAAAATGTTCAAAACCTATTCCTTTATACAGATTAAAAGCAATACCCTACGCAAGATACTGTATTAAATGTCAGAGGGAAATAGAGGAAAAAGCATAAAGGATATTTTAAAAAGAATCCTATTCGGACTTTCTCTTGGAATTTTAGTTTTCATTCTAGACCAATTAACAAAAAACCTGGCTTTAAAAAATCTTGAATACGGGGTTCCCTTTGAAATCCTTGGACCTTATTTTAGATTTACTCTTGTTTTTAACCCATACGGTGTTTGGGGTTTACCAATTACTAAGGTTTTGCCTTATGAGCCTATAGCACTTTTTGCCATTTTACTTTTGTTTATTTTCATTGCCAAAGAAAAAAAATTTCTTTATAATGTATTTTACGGGTTTATACTGGGTGGAGCCTTTGGAAACCTTTTTGATAGATTAAGAATGAAAGCAGTTGTTGATTTCATAGAAGTTGGTATTTCAGAGAATCTTCATTGGCCAATTTTTAACATTGCTGATACTTTTATATCCATAGGAATTGCTGGAATAATCTTTTTTTCAATTATAAGAAAGGAAAAATGATAATTTTACTATTTATTTTAGCTAAATCTACATACCTTGATTCTCTTTTGCTTAAAAACCTTAATAAAAATTATGAAACAGATAGTTCAAAGAATTTTGATAATTTTGAATTAATATTTTCCTATAGAAAAGATCATCTCGTTAGAATAGAAAAAAAGGAAATAGAGAAAAACCTGGATAAAAAAATTGAAGAGATAACAAGACAAGAATTAAATAAAAAAATAGAAGAAAAAGCAGCTTTCAGGGGAACAGGACTCATACCAGATATAACAATTCCAATTCCTGTTGAGCTCCCTTTTGGATTAACAGATGAAACAAAGGTAAAAATAGGTGGATTTCAAAATTTATCAATGGGATTGCAGAGGGATGAATTTTCATCAGAGTCACGAAGAACTTCTCAGGGTGCATCAAGTCCTGGTATAAAGCTTGAACAACAGCTAAAGGTTAATGCAGAAGGAATAATAGGGGGTAAAATACACCTTTTACTTGACCATGATTCTCAAAGGGAAACTCAAGATTTACAAACAATCAAAATAAGATATGAAGGAGATGAAGATGAAGTAATAAAATACCTTGAAGGTGGTAATCAAATAGGAGGGAGAGGTGCTACTGGTGGTCTTTTTGGGCTTGCAGGAAAATTCCAGTTTGGTTCTTTTGATTTTGAAGCAACAGCATCAAGAGAAATGGGTAACAAAAAAGAAATCGTCCTTTCAAAAGGTGGAGTTGTTGAAGATACAGTAAAAATTGAAGATAAGGATTATGAAAAAAATAAATTCTTTTTAATACCTCTTTCACCTGGAGACCAAATAATAATAGATTCAATTTTTGTTTTTTATAATGATAATATTGAATCAAATGACACTTTAATAAGAAACCCCTTTAAGGGTAAAACTTTTCTTTATGAAAATCCTGATTCTTTCAGTAATAAAATTTACACCTTTCAAATTCTTAAAAGAGATTCAGCATATTCAAACATATTTTTCAGTAACATAATTGAAATTAAAATCCCAACATCTACTGACTTTATACTTGCTGTTGCATACAAAACTAAAAACTCAGGATGGATAGGAAAGTTAAATAAATCCAATCCCCTTGATACTTCAAACAAATTCCTTCTTTTAAGGGAATATGGATTAAATAACTATAAAGACCCTACATGGAAATTCATGTTAAAAAATATTTATTATGTTGGTCAGATTGACTCTGCCTCATTAAAGATTGTAAGATATGATTCTCCATACAATATTGAACAAGAAAATGGTAAGACTTTTCTACACATTTTAGGTCTTGATAAAAATTCAGACGGAGTTTTAGATAGATATATAAATTATGGAGGGGTAACGAATTTTATTCCATATGTTAATGGTTATTTATTTATTCCAAAGCCTGAACCTTTTGCCTATGATTCTCTGAGTGTAAAGGATACAATAATTTACAGAACCTTTTCAGAAACAGAGATTTCCCAGAGAGATCATATTTATAAAATCATCACTGTTACAAGGAGAAGACCAACAACAATAAATCTTGGAATGACAGGAATTGTAAAAAATTCTGAGGAAATCTATTTTGGAAGTGAAAGATGGGAATCTGGGAAAGATTATATAATTGATTATGATTCAGGTATTATGCAGATTTTGAATAAGGATTACTTAAATGACCTTTCCCGTGAATTGAAGATTAAATTCAATGAAAGAGCTCTGTTTCAAACTAAAAAAAGAACCTTTATGAATTTAAAGGGTAATTATAATATATCAGAGAATTCTACTCTTACTTTTGGTGTTGATTACAGAGGCGAGTCAACTGCGGAACAGAAAATAAGATTTGGAGAGGAACCTAAAAGGGTTTTTCTTTTTAATTCAAATTTAAATCTTGAAAAAGAGTTGCCTTTTAATTTCTTTTCTTTTTTACCCTGGTTAAAGGAATTAAGGGAACCCAAATTAAAAATTTTATCAAGATTTAACCAGTCTTTCCCTGATCCTAATACAAGAAATTATGCATATCTTGATGATATGGAATCAGCTACCCTTGAAATTTTTGCTGATTTAAACCATTTTAACTGGATTTACGGTTCATTACCTTCATATTTAAAGGATTCAACAAATGGTTACATAAGAACTTTTGAAGACTATTTTGAAAATAATTTAATATGGTTTGAGACAAATAAATTTTTATATAAAGATATTTACCCATACATTCCAGGACAACAGGGTAACAGAACTTTAAGTGTGCTTGAAGTAATTTTAAAACCTGGCAATAAAGGAGATGTTGGATTTGCCTCCTTAAATCAACTCATTTCAAAAGATGGTATTGATATAACATCCTACGGTTATCTGGAAGTTATTGTAAAAGGTAAAAGCGGTATAATAGGAATAGATATAGGTTCTGAAATCGCAGAAGATGCCTGTTTCAGAGATTCAAAGGGAAATCTGTTAGGAATAGGGATATTAAATTCAGAGGATGGAGCAAATGGTGGATGGAAAGACTCAAAATTACAGGCTAGAGAGGATGTCGGGCTTGATATGGTGCCCGATGGAGCACCAGGTGATGCTGGTAATGATAATTACGAATATGGAGATATTAATAAAATAAATAGAACAGAAGGAAATGGAAAACTTGATACAGAAGATATTGATGGAGACGGTTTTAATCCTGATAGAGATGATTGCTTTACCTATATAATAGATTTAACAAGGGATTATTATCAGATATACAATGGTTTTAAGTTTTACAAAATCCCCCTTGATAAATTCGCAAAGAAATATGGGAACCCTGAAATCATAAGAATTAAAAAAATTAGAATATTTTTCACAGGATTTTCAAAGACTGATACAGTATATATAGCAAAAATTAGCATAACGGGTAATAAGTATATTTCCCAAGGAGTTTTTAATAATGGAAAACCTGTAAGTGACCCTGATAAAAAACTCACAGTCTTAACCTACAGCAATCAGGAAGATGCAAATGTATATAAACCTCCTCCTGATGCAGTTATAGAAAAAACCCAGGAGGGTGAATCAGAAGAAAGAACACTTGTTTTGAGATTTGAAAATTTCGGTCAAGGTGATTATGGAACAGCATCAAAAAAATTATTTTCACCACAGGATTACTGGCAGTATAAAAAAATAAGTTTTTATTTAAAATCTTATCCAGATACACTAAGAAATAAACCCCATTTCTTTATAAAATTTGTAACAGTAGATACAAACAATTACTATGAATATAAAGTAGAAAATGTTCCCTCCTTTTGGGAAAGATATGAAATTGATATTGAAAAATTTACAAACCTTAAACTTAAAAGAGGAAAAGAAAACATAAATAAATTATTCTCAGACCCTGCTTTTCCTGGATATTATGTAAAGGGACATCCAAACTTTAAAAGAATAGACAGGTTCATTATAGGTGTTAAAAATGAAAGTGATAAAGTAATTTCAGGTGAAATATGGTTTAATGAACTCTTACTTAGTTCCCCTGATAGAAAAGGAGCCTATTCTCTTGAAAATACAGCAATAATGGATATGGGAGAAATTGGTAATATGAATTTAAACTATGCAAGGAGCTCTCCAGGTTTTTCCGGTATGAATTTACAGAGAGAAACTTTTTCAAATGAAGATATTGGTGGAAGTATAAAATTAAACCTTGACAAATTATTCAATATTAATTTTTTAAATTTACCAGTTAATTATTCTATAAAAAATTCAAAGAAGTTGCCTATCTTCAAAACTGGAAGTGATGTGAGGCTAAATGAAAATCTCGCAGAAAGAGAAAAAAATACCTCTTTCAATAATGGGTTTAATTTTTCTCTTTCAAGAAAAATTACATCTCAGGAAACAAGTAAAAATATTTTAGAAAGAATAATGAAATATACAGTTAATCCAATGAATTACAATTTATCTTACCAGTATAATAATAATTTATCACCTGCTAATTTAAATTATAACAGAAACTTTCAACAATCCCTTAGCTATAAACTTAATTTACCTTTCACTGGTTTAAGTTTTCTTAATCAAAAAATAAAACCTTTTCCACAGAATATTAATATGGTTATAACCCACTCTAAAGTTAAAAATAAGGGATTATCTTTTGATCCCAGGGATTCTTTATGGGTTCAAACAAATATTTATAAAAGGGAAGGAGGAAACTTGGATTATAGTTTCTCAGGAATATCGCCTCTAAACTCAATAAATATCGATTTTGGAGGAAAAATTGACTATGATATAGGTTTAAAAAAATTAACAAATAAATTTTATGGTAAAGACATAAAAAGGTCTTCTTTTTATTACTTTAAATACAATCCCACACTTCCTTTAAATTTAAAAAAATTCATAGGAAATTTAAGTTTCTCTTACAACCCAACCTTTAATGACGAACATGACCCTATAAATCAAAAGGATAGTATAAATCCTTTAAGAACTGTAAACAATACATCAAATTATACAATTCAGGGTAATGTTAATACTTTTGAAATTATATACTTCATTGTAAGTTTAGGTAATAAAGAAGCATTAAAAGATATAAATAAATTGAGAAGTATTTTCCAACCAGTTAATGTGAATTATTCAAGAAACTTAAATTCAAGATATTATGAATTAAGAAAAAGTCCGAGTTTTCTGTATGAAATAGGGAAAACAATGAATCCTCGTGTTGATTATGTTGAAAATATAAATAATAACATAAATGATTCAAGAAATTTAAATTTAAATACAGGAACAAGAATTCAGGATATAAGTGTAAATCTTTCTTATGGATTAAGAAATAATTTGAGCTACCTTCCCTACCAGAGAACCAAAACAATTACAAAAGGGCAAAATTTCCCTAATATCACAGTTCAAATTGATATGTTAAACAAGAGAATAAAATTTTTAGACCCTATGCTTTCAAGTTTATCTTTTAAAACATCATACAATCTTGATGTATCAAAAGATGAAGGGACTAATGTCACAAATGAGAGAAAGTCTAAAAATTATACACCTTTATTTTCAATTCAAGGAAGGACAAGGAATGGTGTAGGATTTACTTTGAATTATAATAAAAACGAAATAATAAATTTATCAAATTCAGCTGGTTTTATAACAGAATCTAAAACTTTTTCAAAGGGAATTAATATCAATCTTGATTTTTCAATTTCAAGGTCAATTTCCCAAAAATTATTCGGATTTTTAAAAGTAAAATCAGAAGTAAACGCAAATATTTCCTTTACAAACCAGAATAACAGAACTCAAATTAGGGGAATTGAACAGCAAAACAACACAAGCACAAATCTTAATGGAGCTTTAAATTTCAGGTTTACTGATGATATAACAGGAAGCTTCGGTATTCTTTATAATTCAAATAAAGATAACATTCAGGGAATAACAAACAAAAGGTATGAAATAAATTTTGGAGTTAGAATTAACTTTTAAATTTAAGCTATTTCAGTAAGCCACAATCTTTCATCAAGAGATAAATTTTCTCTTAAAATAACATTTTCTTTTTTTTCTAAAAAAGGATCAACAGTTAATAAATTTTTCACAGTTTCTCTTACTCTTATTAAAAGCTCCTTATCCTCAACCAAATCACCAAATTTAAAGGAAAAGAAACCAGATTGAGCATATCCAAGTATATTTCCAGGACCCCTTAATTTTAAGTCAAGTTCTGAAAGTTTAAATCCATCATGAACATTTCTAAAAGCAGAAATTCTCTTTAAAGTCTCAGGTGGCATATCTTTAGAACAGAAAATAAAACAAAAACCCTTTTCTAATTTTCTTGCAACTCTTCCTCTTAACTGATGCAGGGTAGAAAGTCCAAGCCTTTCAGCTCCTTCAATTACCATATATTTAACATCTGGGACATCTATTCCAACTTCAAGAACTGTGGTAGAAACAAGAACTTTTATATCTCCTCTTTTAAATTTTAACATTATCTCATCCTTTTCTTCCTTTCTCATTCTTCCATGAATATAACTTATTGAAATATCTTTAGCCCATTTATTTTTTAATTCCTCATATAACTCAATACAGGATTTTGTATCAAGTTTCTCTGATTCTTCTATTAAGGGAGCAATAATATATGCTTTTGCCTTTTCTTTATTTAATGCTTCAAAAAATCTCCTGTAAAATTCTTCTCTATTTTCTATGTAAATAACCTTTGTTTCAACAGTTCCTCTTCCTGGTGGCATCTCTTTTAAAGTTAAAACATCAAGGTCACCGTAATAAGTCAGAGCAAGAGTACGGGGTATTGGAGTTGCTGTCATAACAAGAAAATGAGGGCTTTCTCCCTTTGAAAGTAACCTTGCTCTCTGAGAAACTCCGAACTTATGTTGCTCATCAATTATAACAAGTCCAAGATTTTTAAATTGGAGTTTTTCTTCAAGGAGAGCATGGGTTCCGATTAAAATCTGTGTTATTCCATTTCTAACCCTTTCGTATATTTCCCTTTTCTCTTTTAAGGTTCTACTTCCTGTTAGAATATCACAAGAAACATTCAATTCTTTTAAAAAATTTAAAATAGTTTCGTAATGTTGAAAAGCAAGAATTTCTGTTGGAGCCATAAAAGCAACCTGGTATCCATTTTCTATTGCTCTCAGGGCAGCATAAATAGCAATAACTGTTTTACCTGAACCCACATCCCCCTGAAGAAGTTTACGCATTGAATAGGGTTTTGATAAATCAATTTCAATTTCTTTTATTGCCTTTTTCTGGGATTCCGTTAATTCAAAAGGTAAATCATCAAGAAATTTTCTTGTTAAAGTAGGAGGTAAAATAAAGGGTGGTGCTTTTGTTTTTCTTCTCTTATATATAAAGAGTTTCAAAAAGAAGTAAAAAAACTCCTCAAATTTTAAAGTATAAATGCTCTTTTCAATTAATTCATAAGATGAAGGAAAATGAAGATTTTTAATTGATTCTTTTTTACTTAAAAGCCCAAATTTCTTTCTCATATCTTCTGGAATTGTCTCAGGAATTAAATTTAAAAATTGTGTAAGAGTTTCATAAATGATTTTTCTTAAAGTTTGTGGCTTGATTTCTTTACCAAGGCTACTATATATGGGAACTATTTTACCTGCATGAATCAAGTCCTTATTTTCTCTATCAAGTATTTCAAATTCAGGATGAAAAATTTGATAAATGGAACCAAACCTTTTCACTTTACCAGAAACAATAATCTCTTTATCAAGAGGGAAATAATCCTTCATATAGGGTGTATTTACAAAAACAAGTTCCATAAATCCTGTTTCGTCTTTTATTATAACTATGAATAATTTTTTATCCTTTGTCTTTCTTTCACCCCTTGCAAAGATTTTTCCCATAACTACAACTTCTTCATCCTCTTTTAGATCTTTTATTTTTTTGATTATCCTTCTATCAATATATTTTCTTGGTTTAAAATATAAGAGATCTTTTACAGTTTTTATACCTGCTTTTAAAAAAACTTTCTTTCTCCTTGTTCCTACACCTTTAATTTTATCTACTGGAATCTCAAGATTTTTAATTCCACTTTTCACTCAATAACAAAACTTATAATTTTACCCTTTACATAATGAACTTTCTTTATTTTTTTGTTATCAATATACTTTTTAACATTTGGAGAATTCTTAGCAATTTCAATAACTTCCTTTTCATCTAAATCGGGCTCTATTTCAATCTGACCCCTAACCTTTCCGTTAATTTGAACTGGTATAACAATCCTTTCTTCCTTTAAAAATTCAGCATATATTTTAGGCCAGTTTTTTTTCATAAGAGTCCCTTTTTCTCTATAAGACCATAATTCTTCGCAAAGATGGGGTGCAAAGGGATAAAGAAGTTTTAAAAGAACATATAAAGAATGGGCAAAAGAAGGAGAATTTTTATTTTCAAAATTATATAAAAAATTAACAAAATCCATCAGAGAGGCAAGAGCTGTATTGAATTTAAAATTCTCAATATCTTCAGTCACTTTCTTTATAACACTGTAGCATTTATAAAGTAATTTTTTTTCTTTATTATCATAATTTGAAGGTGGATTCTCTTCTGCTTTTATAAATACTTCTTTATTTTCATCTATAATTCTTTTAACTCTTAAAAGGAATCTTTCTGCTCCCTTCACTCCTTCTTCAGTCCATTCAAAATCTTGCTCTGGAGGACCAGCAAATAGAGTATAGACTCTTGCTACATCTGCACCTTTTTCTTTAACAAAATCCCTTATTAATACTGCATTACCTGCCCTTTTACTCATCATTTCAAGACCACCATCCTTTGTTCTCTTTAAAACCATTCCTTGTGTAAATAGTCTTAAAAATGGTTCCGGTGTATTAACAAGACCTTCATCATAAAGAACCTTATGAATAAATCTTGAATAAATCAGGTGTCCTGTAGCATGCTCTACTCCACCTACATAAAAATCAACAGGCATCCATTTTTTAACAAGTTCCTTATCAAAAATTTTTTCATTATTAGAGGGGTCAATATATCTTAAAAAATACCAGGAGGAATCAACAAAAGTATCCATTGTATCTGGGTCTCTTTTTGCCTTTTCCTTACATTGCGGACAAATTGTATTTATGAATTCTTGTGAAGATTCAAGTGGACTTACACCTTTAGGAATATAATCTACAATTTCAGGTAGTAAAACAGGTAAATCCTTTTCAGGGACAGGGACAATTCCACATTTTTCACAGTGAATAATTGGTATTGGAGCACCCCAGTATCTCTGTCTTGAAATTAACCAGTCTCTTATTTTAAAAGAAATTTCATATCCTCCCGTATTTCTTTCTTTTAAATATTCATTTAATCTTTTGATACCTTCTTCTGAAGTTAAAGAAGAGAACTCACCGGAATTAACCATAATTCCATATTCTTCCATTGCTGAATTCATATCCTCTACACTATTAGGATAGCCATCTTTCTGCACCACAATTTTAATTTTAAGTCCGTGAGTTTTTGCAAACTCAAAATCCCTCTGGTCATGAGCTGGAACACCCATAACTATTCCTGTACCGTAATGGGTCAGAACATAATCTGCTGTATAAATTGGAAGTTCTTCCTGTGTTAAGGGATGAATAGCATAAAGTCCTGTAAAAACACCCTCTTTTGTTTTTTGTTCCTTTGTTCTTTCTATATCTGACTTTAAAATTGATTTTTCTCTGTACTTTATAAGTTCATCTTTATTAGGTGAAATTTCTATAATCTGTTCCATCAATTCATGTTCAGGAGCAATTGCAAGAAAGGTGACACCGAATATAGTATCAATTCTTGTTGTAAAAACAGGTAAATCAATATTTTTATTCTTTAATTTAAAGATAATTTTTGTTCCTTCACTTTTTCCGATCCAGTTCCTTTGCATTTCAATAACTTGTTTAGGCCATTTTCCTTCAAGATATTTAAGATCTTCAAGAAGTCTATCAGCGTATTCTGTTATTTTAAAAAACCATTGAAGAAGATTTTTTTTAGTAACAAAAGTTCCACATCTTTCACATTTTTTATCAACAACCTGTTCATTGGCCAAAACTGTCTGACATGACGGGCAAAAATTGACATAAGCTTTTTTTCTATAGGCTAACCCCTTTTTATAAAGTAAAAGAAAAAGCCATTGGGTCCATTTATAATAATCTGGTTTACAGGTAAAGATTTCCCTTGACCAGTCATAGGATATTCCCATTTTTTTAATATCCTCTCTTGAGTCTTCAATATTTTTAAAAGTCCATTCCCTTGGATGTATACCCCTTTTAATTGCAGCATTTTCAGCAGGCAACCCAAAAGCATCCCATCCAAAAGGGTGGAGAACATCTTTTCCCTTCATTCTGAAATATCTTGTAAGAACATCTGTTATTGTATAATTTCTTGCATGACCCATATGGAGATCCCCAGAAGGATAGGGGAACATACCAAGAATATACATTTTATTATTTGGAATCTTCGGTGCAGAAAATAAATTATTTTCTTCCCAGAATTTTTGCCATTTTTTTTCTATTTCATAAAAATTGAATTTCTCCATAGTTATGCTGCAAGATACTGTTCTTCCTCCTCAATTTTAGGCAAAACTTTAATTTGCTGAAATTCTCTTAAACCTGTGCCACAAGGAACAAGGGAACCTACAATCACATTCTCTTTTAAACCTTTTAATTCATCTCTTTTTCCATAAAGAGCAGCTTGAGCAAGAACTCTTGTTGTTTCCTGGAAAGATGCAGCAGAAATGAAACTATCTGTAGAAAGAGCTGCTTTTGATATCCCAAGAAGAACAGGAGAATAGACAGCTGGCCTTCCTCCTCTTTCCCTTGTTCTTTTATTTTCCTCCTCTAATTGCTCAATATTAACAAATTGTCCTCTAACAAAATGTGTATCTCCAGGATCCTCTACCTTCACATTTCTCATCATCTGTCTTACAATTATACCTATGTGTTTATCATGGATTCTAACACCTGAGAGCCTGTAAATCTCCTGTATCTGGTCTAAAAGGAATTCCTGAACTTCAATCCTACCTTTAATTCTCAAAATATCATGGGGATCAATAGGTCCAAGAGTAAGTGGTTCACCTGCATTAATTTTTTCTCCATCATCAACAAGAAGATACTTGCTATATGGAATTTTATATGACATTTCAAGTCCTGACTCAGAAATTATTTTAACTTCTCTATAACCCTTTTCTGGCTTTCCAACTCTCACAATACCACTAATTTCAGCGAGAATTGCCTTATCTTTTGGAACTTTAGCTTCAAAAAGATCATTTACTCTGGGAAGTCCACCTGTAATATCTCTTGTTTTTCCTGCTTCCCTTGGCAATTTAGCTACTATATCACCAGCTTTTACTTCTTGACCTTCTCTAACAGTTATTCTTGCTTCTTTTGGAAGCGCAATTTCTTCAACTACTTTTTTGTCTTTTAATATTTCTATTCTTGGGTGTAGTTTTTTAGATCTATCTTCAATAACTGTTATTTCAACTTTACCCTCCTCAGCAGTTTCAGTGTATGTAACACCTTCCTCAAGATCTACAAATTTCACGACCCCGGATTTTGTGGCAAGAATAGGTATTGTATAGGGTTCCCATTCACACAAAATATCACCCTTTTCAACCTCAGATTTATCTTTTACTTTCAATTCGGCTCCTTGAGGAACAGCAAAGTATCTTTTAACTTCAGGATTATCTTTGTGTGTTACAACAATCATTCCCTTTTTAGAAATAGAAACTATTTTACCTTCGCTATTTTCTGAAATATTTAAGTTAATAAAGAGAACTTTTCCTGGGAAAGGTGCTTCATGTGTTGATTTTTCAAGAACTCTTGTTGCAGCTCCACCTATATGGAAGGTTCTCAATGTAAGCTGAGTACCAGGTTCTCCTATACTCTGTGCAGCAAGAACACCCACAGGTTCACCTATTTCTACAACTCTTCCTGTGCCAAGATGCTTACCGTAACATTTTACACAAATTCCACCCTTTGATTCACATGTCAAAACATGGCGAACTTTTACTTTTTCTATTCCGAGATCCTCTATTTCTTTAGCCTTTTCCTCTTTGATTAATTCGCCTACTTTTAGAATAATTTCACCTGTGAATGGGTTTCTAACATTTTCTGCTGAAAAATGTCCTTCTATTCTTTCTGAAAGAGTTTCAATGATTGTTTCACCTTCCTTTAGAGCACTTACTTCTCTTCCTTGAATAGTTCCACAATCTTCTTCAACTATAACCACTGACTGAGCTACATCAACAAGTCTTCTTGTAAGATAACCTGCATCAGCAGTTTTAAGAGCCGTATCAGCAAGACCTTTTCTTGCACCGTGTGTAGAAATGAAATATTCAAGAACAGTCATTCCCTCTTTCAAATTTGATTTAATTGGTGTTTCTATAAATTCTCCTGTTAAACCAATTATCCTTTTAGGTCTTGCCATAAGACCCCTCATTGCTGCAAGCTGTTTCACCTGGTCTAAGGATCCTCTCGCACCTGAATTCATCATCATGTATATAGAATTAAACCCATCTCTATCATTTTTCATAAGTTCAACCATCTTTTCAGTTAATATTTCAGTTACCTCTGTCCATAAATCAAGAATAGCATTGTATCTTTCTCCTGCTGATATTCTACCCTTTAAAAAGTCATTTTCTATTTTTTCAAGCTGTCTTTCGGTTTCTTTAAGAATTTTCTTTTTATCAGGAGGAACAATCATTTCGTCCATACCAAAAGTGATTCCTGCTTTTGTAGCCCAGTAAAACCCAAGATCCTTCAGTTTATCCAGAACTTCCTCACAAATAAGGGAACCCTTTTCCATATAAATTTCTTTAATTAATTCCTGCAATTTCTTTTTTGTCATCTCCTCATTAATGTATTCAAAACCTTCTGGAAGAGTTCTGTTAAATATTATTCTGCCTACTGTTGTCTTTTTATTTTTTAAAGGAACTTCGTCAACTTCAATTTCTGCGTGAAGGTCCACTTTTCCAAGTTCATAAGCAATAATTGCCTCATTAAAGGTAGAAAACCTCATTCCTTCTCCTTTTGCTCCTTTTCTTATTTTAGTAATATAATGTAATCCTATTACTATGTCCTGAGTTGGAGCCATTAAGGGAGAACCATGAGCAGGTGAAAGAATATTATGTCTTGGTAGCATAAGAAAATGTGATTCAAGTCTTGCTTCTGGTGATATAGGAACATGAACAGCCATCTGGTCACCATCAAAGTCAGCATTAAATGGAACACACACAAGAGGATGTAGCTGTATAGCCTTCCCTTCTATTAATTTAGGATAAAAAGCCTCTATTGAGACTCTATGTAGAGTGGGGGCCCTATTTAATAAAACTGGGTGATCTTTAACAATATCTTCCAGAATCTCCCATATCTCCACAGGTCTTTCTCTAACAAGTTTTCTTGCACTTCTTAATGACTCAGCAATTCCTTTCTTTTCCAATCTTCTCTCTACAAAAGGTCTGAAGAGTTCAAGAGCCATTTCTTTGGGAATTCCTACTTCATTCAATTTCAAATCTGGACCAACAACAATAGTAGATCTACCTGAATAATCAACTCTCTTACCTAATAGATTTCTTCTAAATCTACCCTTTTTACCTCTTAACATATCGGAGAGAGATTTATAGGGTTTTCCTTGCTTACCCATTACAGGTCTTGACCTTCTTGAATTATCAAGTAATGCATCAACAGATTCCTGAAGTAATCTCTTCTCATTCCTTAGAATTATTTCAGGAGCACCCATTTTTGTTATATTTTTTATCCTGTTGTTTCTATTTATAACTCTTCTATAAAGGTCATTTAAATCACTTGTTGCATATCTTCCACCTTCAAGAGGGAAAAGGGGTCTCAAATCAGGTGGTATTACAGGTAATACCTCAAGAATCATCCATTCTGGTTTATTTCCTGAATTTATAAAAGCATCTACAATCTGCAATCTTTTTAAAACTTTCCCTCTCATTTGTGTTGTTTTTTCAGTTCTTAATTTAACCCTGAGCTCTGCAGAAAGTTCTTCAAGGTCAAGTTCTTTAAGAAGTTTCTTTATTGCAGGAGCACCCATCTCAGCTAAGAAACCATCCTTATATTCAGAAATTAATTCCTCATACTCTTTGTCCGTTAAAATTTGTTTTTTCTGTAAAGGAGTATCACCTGGATCAATAACAATATACTTATCATAATAAAGAATACTTTCAAGATCGTTTGAAGTTATATCAAGTAAAAGAGCTATGGTGGAAGGTGGAATTTTATAAAACCATATATGAGCAACTGGAACAGCAAGTTCAATATGCCCCATCCTTTCTCTTCTTACAGAGGAAGAGGTAACTTCTACCCCACATTTATCACAAACAGTTCCTGCGAATCTTTTTCCTTTAAATGCTCCACAGGCGCATTCATAATCTTTGACAGGACCAAAAATTACTTCACAAAAGAGTCCGCCTTTTTCAGGTCTTTGAGTTCTATAATTTATGGTCTCTGCTGTTTTTACTTCACCATAAGACCAGCTTCTTATTGCCTCTGGTGACGCAAGTTTAATCCTTATTGCTTTCAAAACCTCAGGTTGTAATCCTGCTACTAAATGTTTCATTCCTTTAACCTCCTTTTTTACTAAATTTTTTCTTTTTCAATTTCTACATCTAAACAGAGCCCTCTTAATTCATTCAACAATACATCAAAAGAAACAGGTAAAGAGGGCTCAGGTGCCTCTTCTCCTCTTATAACTGCTTGATACAATCTATTTCTCCCTTTAACATCATCGGACTTAACTGTTAAAATTTCTTGAAGTGTATAGGCTGCTCCATATGCTTCAAGTGCCCAAACTTCCATTTCTCCAAATCTCTGTCCTCCAAATCTTGCCTTTCCACCTAAGGGTTGCTGTGTTATCATTGAGTAAGGTCCTACAGCTCTTGCGTGAATCTTATCTTCAACCATATGAACAAGCTTCATCATATAAATGTAACCAACAGTAACCTCTTGGGCAAGAAATTCACCGGTTCTCCCATCTCTGATTTTTACTCTTCCATTAGGTGGCAAACCAGCTTCCCTTAATTCTTTTTCTATTTCATCAATGGTCATACCTTCAAAAACTGGACAGGCATAATACACTCCCTTTTTCTTCGCTGCCCAACCAAGTATTGTTTCAAGAACCTGTCCAATATTCATTCTTGAAGGAACACCAAGCGGGTTTAACACAATGTCAATAGGCGACCCATCCTCAAGGAAGGGCATATCTTCAACAGGAGCAATCTTAGCAACAACTCCTTTATTTCCGTGTCTTCCTGCAAGTTTATCACCTACTTTCAATTCTCTTTTGTGGGCAACATAGATTTTAATCAGCATGTTAACACCATAAGGAAGTTCATCACCAATTTCAACAAGTTGCTTTCTTGATTCATATGTTTTTTGTATTTCTTCAAGTTTTTCATTTGCTTTTTTTGTAAGTTCTATAACTTCTTTCTCTTCCTTTTTACCCCCTAAAAATCCTTCTTCAAAAACTACATCGAGGTATTTAGTTCCTCTAAAGAAATCCTCATTAAATGTGCTACCCTTTCTTAAAAGAATTTTACCTCTTTTATTTCTAAGGGAAATTTCTGTTCTCTTACCAAGCAAAATTTTAGAGAGCATATCTCTAAGTGAATATATTACCTTTTCCCTTTTTCTCAAAAATTCCTCTTCTAGCTTTTGCCTTCTTTCTCTTATTATCTTTTTAGCAAGAGGATGATCAAAATTTCTTGTTAAAATTACTACATCAACCACAACACCCTGAACTCCAGGAGGTACTCTTAAAGATGAATCTTTAACTTCTCTTGCCTTATGTTCAAAAATTGCTTGAATTAATTTATCTTCAGGAGAATATTCCTTTTCTCCCTTTGGTGAAACCTTTCCTACAACAATATCATCTGGTCCAACCTCTGCTCCAATTCTGATAATTCCATATTCATCAAGATTCTTTAAAGCTTCCTCACTTATATTTGGAATATCTCTCGTTATTTCTTCTGGTCCCAATTTTGTCTCTCTAACAGCTGTTTCAAGCTCCTTTATATGTATTGAGGTAAATACATCTTCTTTAACAAGCCTTTCAGAAACCACAATAGCATCCTCAAAATTATAACCATACCAGGGAATAAAAGCAACAAGTAAGTTTCTTCCAAGAGATAACTCTCCCATATCCGTAGCTGCGTTATCTGCAAGAAGATCTCCTTTTTTAACTCTATCTCCAGGCTTAACCCTTACTCTATGATGTAAAATTGTTTCCTGATTTGTTTTTTTAAAGTTTGTCAAATAATATATGTCAAGATCCTCTTCCTCAAAGGGATCTGTTTTTGAAGGCTTATCCGGTTTTATAACAATTTTTTTAGCATCAGCCTCAAGAACAATACCATCCCTTTTTGCAAGAAGCACCATTCCCGTATCATATGCTATCTTTCTTTCCATACCTGTTCCTACTAATGGGGCTTCAGGTTCAATAAGTGGAACAGCCTGTCTTTGCATGTTTGAACCCATAAGAGCTCTATTAGCATCGTCATGTTCCAAGAAAGGAATTAGAGAAGCCGAAGGAGAAACAAGCTGTCTTGGTGAAACATCAATAAAATCTACTTCTTCTTTTCTAACAGTAGGATAACCTCCTCCAAATCTTACAGGAACAAAATCCTGAACAATTTCACCTTTTTCGTTAATTTCTATATCCGCAGGTGCTATTTTATAATTCTTTTCTTCAACAGGTGTCATAAAAACAATTTCGTCTCTTACTTTTCCATTAACCACTTTTCTTAAAGGGGTTTTTATGAAACCGAACTCATCAACTTCAGCATAGGTTGTTAAAGAAGTAATAAGACCTATATTCTGACCTTCAGGAGTTTCAATTGGACAGAGCCTTCCATAATGGCTTGGATGAACATCTCTAACCTCAAAACCTGCTGTTTCCCTTGTTAAACCTCCTGGACCTAAAGCTGAAAGTCTTCTTTTGTGAGTTAATTCAGCCAGAGGGTTTGTCTGGTCAAGAAACTGGGATAACCTGTTAACTGTAAAAAAGGACTTTAAAAGATTTGCAATAATCTTTGGATTGATGAGCTGTCTTGGAGTCATAATCTGATCTCTCTCTGAAAGCATTTTTTCCTTTATGTTCCTCTGAAGTTTCATAAAAGCCATCCTTAGATGATTTGTAAGAAGCTCACCAACCCTTCTTACTCTCCTATTTTCAAGGTGATCTATGTCATCAGGCTTTTCATTTCCATTATATAAATCAAGAAGTTTTTTGAAAAGAGCTATTAAATCTTCT
This sequence comes from candidate division WOR-3 bacterium, assembly GCA_039803925.1. Taxonomy (NCBI): domain Bacteria; kingdom Pseudomonadati; phylum Caldifarciminota; species Caldifarciminota bacterium. Next base: position 46,799 of record JBDRZL010000010.1, read on the forward strand.
TTAGTTAATTCGTGAACATTCTCATCAATGTTCAGTCCAAGTCTTGCATTAAGTTTATATCTTCCAACAGCTCCAAGCTCCATTCTAACTTTTGAAAAGAATGTCTCATTAAAAAATTCTTCTGCTTCTTCTAAGCTTGGTGGCGCAATATATTTTAGCAACCTGTATATAGCATTAAGGGCATCATATCTTGTTTTAGCCCTATCATGGCTTATTGTAGTCACAATAACATCAAGACCAGGGGTTCCTACATTATAAACCTTTACATTTTGAATACCCAATGCCTCAAGACCTGCTATAACTTTTTCTGTAATTAAATCCAAGGTATCATAAAGGAGCTCACCCTCTGGGCCTGTTATCTCCTCGGCAAGTATATAAAGTTCTGGTTCAATTGATTTTATAGGCTTTAATTCTGGTTCGCCAAAGAACAGTTTTAAAATATCTGAATTGGTATCATACCCCATTGCTCTTATAATCCTTGTAACTGGAAATCTTCTTCTTTTAAGAATAGTAACTCCAAATACTTTCTGAGAATCTATTGAGAATTCAATCCATGGGCCTCTATAGGGAACAAAAAGAGCAATATATTTATATTTTCCCTCTTCCTGATCTATATCAAAATAAACTCCAGGGGATCTGTGCAATTGGTTAACTATAACTCTTTCAATACCGTTTACAATAAAAGTTCCTCTTTGAGTCATTAGAGGCAAATCAAGAAAGAAAACTTCCTCTTCCCTTACTTTTTTTGTTTTACCTGTTTCTATATCAAGTTCTCTTAAAAGAAATTTAACATAAATAGGTGCACTGTATGTTAAATTTTTTTCAATACACTCTTCAGGAGTAAACCTTGGCTTTTCTACCCTGTATCCTACATATTCAAGAACAAATTTTTTACCTGGATCTTCAACCGGGAAAAATTCCCTAAAAAGACTTTCTAAACCAACATCTTTTCTTTTTTCTGGCTCAACATCTTCCTGAAGAAACTCCTTAAAAGAACTTATTTGAATTTTTAATAGATCCGGTATGGGTAAAATTTCTTTTTTTGTTCCAATTCTTTCTCTTAACATTTTAAAATTTATAAAAAGTTTTCTGCCGGTATTGGACCGGCTTTTTTATATTTTTTATATCAAGAAAAATTCCTTTTTATTTTAACTCTACTTTAGCACCAAGAGCTTCAAGTTTTTTCTTTATTTCTTCAGCCTCTTCCTTTGATACACCTTCTTTGATAGGTTTTGGAACAGAATCAATCAATTCTTTAGCCTCTTTAAGCCCTAAACCTGTTATTGCTCTTACTTCCCTTAAAACCTTTATTTTTTCAGCTCCAGCATCTTGGAGAATCACAGTATATTCAGTTTTTTCTTCCTTTACTTCAGCAGAAACCACACTAGGGACAGCACCAGGAGCTGCTGCAAAAACAGGAGCTTGTGCGGACACTCCGAATTTTTCTTCAAGTTTCTTAATTAACTCCGCAAGTTCCAGTACTGTTAAGTTTTCTATTCCACCTATTATCTCTTCCAAGGTTAATTTTTGTGCCATTTTTAACCTTTTAAAAAATTAATCAGGGATTAGAACCCTCTTTTTTGTTTTTAATTTCAACCAAAACATATAAAAGATTTCTTAAAAGTCCATTTAAAACAAATAAAAATCCATAAAGAGGCCCCCCCATTCTTGAAAGTAAATTTTGTATTAATACATTCCTGGGAGGTAATTTTGCAAGTATGTTTACATCTTCCTCGGATATTATTCTGCCTTCTATATAACCACCCTTAATTTTTCCCTTTTCCTTCTCTTTTGAATATTCATAAAAAACCTTTAAGGGTGAAACAGGATCATCATAAGCCAAAAGCAGAGCAGAAACACCAGTAAGAAACTTTTCAATCCCTTCTATTTTCAATTTATTCAGGGCTATTTTAAATAGAGTATTTTTACCAACTTTTAAAAGTCCTTTTTCCTCTCTTATTTTTTTTCTTAATTCGTTGAGCTCAGCCACATTAAAACCGGTAAAATCAACCACATACATAGCCTTAACATTTTCCAAAATTTTTGTGAAACTTTCAACAGATTTAATTTTTTGTGCTGAGGGCATTATGTTTTCCTCCTTCTTGCTTCTTCAATTGAATAATTTAAATCTATTTTTAAACCAGGACTCATAGTTGTTGAAAGGGTAATTTTCTCAATATAATTCCCCTTTACACCTTGTGGTCTTGCATTTAAAACTTCATTTAAAAAAGCATAAAAATTTTCAATCAACTCTACTTCAGAAAAAGTTACCTTACCAATCGGAGCATGAATATTACCTGTTTTATCAACCTTAAACTCTATCCTTCCCTTTTTAAGTTCTTTCACAACCCTTCCTATATCTTTTGTAACAGTCCCTGTTTTAGGTGAGGGCATTAAACCTCTTGGACCCAAAATTTTACCCAGTTTTGAAACTTCTTTCATAGCTTCAGGTGTTGTAACAACAACATCAAAATCAAGCCAGCCCTGATTAATTTTATCTATATATTCTTTAAATCCAACATAATCAGCTCCAGCATCAAGAGCTTCTTTTTCTCCCTCACCAGGAGTTAAAACTAAAACTCTAACCTTTTTACCAGTTCCATAAGGCAAAAGACATGTTCCTCTAACCATCTGGTCAGCCTTTCTTGGATCAACATTTAACTTGATAGCACATTCAACTGTTTCTGGAAATTTAGCTGTCGCAAGTTCCTTTAAAAGAGGTATAGCTTCTTCAGGTTTATAATACTTATTTCTATCTACTTTTTCAAGTAAAGCCAAAAATCTTTTACTATGTTTTGGCATTTTTACCTCCTTTAAGATTCTACAACTTCAATTCCCATACTTTTTGCTGTTCCTTCAATAATCCTCATAGCTGCTTCCAAGGTAGTTGCATTTAAATCATTCATCTTCATTTTAGCAATCTCTTCAATATCCTTTTTTGTGACTCTACCTACTTTAACCTTGTTGGGCTCTCCAGAACCCTTTACTATTTGAGCCTTCTTTTTTAATAGAACAGATGCCGGAGGTGTTTTCAAAACAAAATCAAATGACCTATCCTTATAAACAGTTATAACAACAGGGATGATAAGCCCTGCTTCCATCTTTTTTGTAGCTTCATTAAACCTTTTACAGAATTCCATTATATTAACTCCGTGCTGCCCAAGAGCAGGGCCTATGGGAGGAGCAGGATTGGCCTGCCCCGCAGGTATTTGTAATTTTATTTGGGTTACTATTTCTTTTTTTCCCTTCATTTTTTACCTCACTCTTTCAACCATATCAAAATCAAGGTCAGAAACCATTGTTGCTCTTCCAAAAATTGTTACAACTACATTTAATTTTCCTTTATCAGGGAATACCTTATCAACTATACCTGTGAAATTTTCAAAAGGTCCAACAAGAATTCTAACCTTATCTCCTGGCAAAAAAGGACTTTCTGCCTTTCTTCTTTCCTGCTCCTCTTTTATTGTTAAAAGAAGTTTTTCAACTTCCTCTCTCTTAAGAATTGGAATATCTTTCGTAGGGTCTCTTGCGAGTAATGGCCTTAAACCTGCATAATTTTGAAGCATTGTAATAACTTCCCTTGCATCCTTTTTTATTTCAACAAGCACATATCCAGCAAAAAGGGGCTTCTGGTGTGGCACTCTTCTTCCGTCCTTCAAAATTCTAATTTTTGTCTCTGTAGGAACGAGAACCTGCTTTATTTTATCTTTTAAATTTTTTTCCTCTATAAAATTTTCAAGGATTTTTTTCACTTTGTTTTCCCTTCCTGACAGTGTCCAGAAAACTATCCACTGAGTTTCTTCTTTTAAATCTTTTAAATCTTTCATTTTAGTATTAAACCAATTAGTCTTGAAAAAATAAAGTCAAGCAGAAAAATAAAAATAGATACAATAATCGAAAATATAATTACACCTATAGTAGCACTCATAACTATTTTTCTTTCAGGCCATGCCATTCTATCCATTTCCACCTTTACCTCACGCAAAAAATTTATAAATTTTAAAACTGGATTCATATTTATTACTTAATTTTAGTTTCCTTATGCACCGTATGCTTTTTACACCATTTACAGTATTTCTTTATTTCCATTTTTACCATCTTTTTATCCTTTGATTTTGTAATTCTATAATTCCTTCTTTTACAAACTGAACAGGTTAAAAAAAATAATTCCCTCATTCAGAGGTAATTCTCCTTCTATTAAAAACAGGCCCGGAGGGATTTGAACCCCCAACCATCGGATTTGGAATCCGACGCTCTACCTTGTTGAGCTACGGGCCTATTTGGGGTGTTTAATTATACAATATTAAATTCAATTTGTCAAGTAAATGTACAATTTATATACATATTAGAATAATAATTGTTCCTTATATAATTTTTCAAAAAGTATTCAAGGGGTGAAAAAGTGTTAAAGACTTGATGTTGTTTTGCATAAAAAAATTTTTCCTTTTATTTATAATCTCAATGTTTCAGATGCCACTTCTTTTACCTTATAAAATACCATTTACCTCATATGGCACCAAAAATAAATAGTTCCTTATTTGTCCTTTCTACTAAATTTACCTATTAACTATAACTTTTAAAATTTTTTCCTCCTTATTGTATTTTAAAAAATAAATACCCGGGCAAATTCCATCCACGGATAATGAAATTTTTGAATTTAATTTATTCACCATATAAGTTCTAACTTTCTCACCAAGAACATTATAAAGTTCAAATTGACTTATTTTATCTTTAATCAAAGGACTTAATTCAATCTTTATTTCGTTTTTAACAATATTATTTAATAATCTGAATTCTTCTTTTGAAAAATCTTTCTCCTTTATTCCTACTCCATAAAATTCATAAATCTGTAAACCAGCAGCAAAATCAGCAACATAGGCATAATTTCCTGAAACATAAACATCAAATGCATATCCAGGTGTATCATAATATCCTGCTTCATATGGTGATGAAGGATCTGAAATATTTATTATCCTTAAACCAGCATCAAGATCAGCAACATAGGCATAATTTCCTGAAACATAAACACCACATGCAGATCCAGGTGTATAATAATATCCTGCTTCATATGGTAGTGAGGGATTTGAAATATTTATTATCCTTAAACCAGCATAATCAGCAACACAGGCATAATTTCCTGAAACATAAACACCCCGTGCCGAGCCAGGTGTATCATAATATCCTGCTCCATATGGTGATGAAGGATTTGAAATATTTATTATCCTTAAACCAGCACTCCCATCAGCAACATAGGCATAATTTCCTGAAACATAAACACCACATGCCTGTCCAGGTGTATCATAATATCCTGCTTCATATGGTGATGAAGGATCTGAAATATTTATTATCCTTAAACCAGCATCATAATCAGCAACATAGGCATAATTTCCTGAAACATAAACATCCCATGCCTGGTCAGGTGTATCATAATATCCTGCTTCATATGGTGATGAAGGATCTGAAATATTTATTATCCTTAAACCAGCATCATAATCAGCAACATAGGCATAATTTCCTGAAACATAAACACTAAATGCATATCCAGGTGTATCATAATATCCTGCTTCATATGGTGATGAAGGATTTGAAATATTTATTATCCTTAAACCAGCATCATAATCAGCAACATAGGCATAATTTCCTGAAACATAAACATCACATGCATATCCAGGTGTATCATAATATCCTGCTTCATATGGTGATGAAGGATTTGAAATATCTATTATCCTTAAACCAGCATAAGCATCAGCAACATAGGCATAATTTCCTGAAACATAAACACCATATGCAGATCCAAGTGTATCATAATATCCTGCTTCATATGGTGATGAAGGATCTGAAATATTTATTATCCTTAAACCAGCATAATCATCAGCAACATAGGCATAATTTCCTGAAACATAAACATCACATGCATATCCAGGTGTATCATAATATCCTGCTTCATATGGTGATGAAGGATTTGAAATATTTATTATCCTTAAACCAGCACTCCCAGCAGCAACATAGGCATAATTTCCTGAAACATAAACACCGTAAGAATAGGTTGGTGTGAAATAATAACCCAGTTTGATTGGATTTGATGCATCTGTAACATCCCATATCTCAAGTCCACCCTGTCTTGCTGCAATATATAATCTCTTATTTACTGATTCATAAAAAAGACCATAAACAATCCCCCTTGTATGAATTTTTTCTGAAACTTTTTGAGGATTAGAAGGATTTGAAACATCTAAAATATATACACCACCACGTGAACCTAAAAATACAAGATTTCTTGAAGGATCAAAAGAAACTGCATAAGAAGGACCAAATGGCCAGTTACCTATGAATCTGACATTCAGTGAATCAAAGCCTCCTTTTACCTCTTTTTTATCAACAGGGAACCCATTTATTATTTGGATTATTATAAATACCCACATATTTAACCTCCTTTTAATTTTAACAATTAAATTTTGCTCCAAATTTATTTAAAAAGTCAAAACGATGTAGAATACCATAACATTTTAGACTGATAAGGATTATTAATATATGTTTTTAAAAAATAAAAGAAGGGGAGAAAAGTTATTTAAAGATTTATGAGGTTTTTTAGTATTATAAAAGAAAAGGTAATTGATTAACTCAATATTGAATTTTTTTTGTTCAATACGATTACAAGGAGTGTCTACTAAATGTTATTGATTTTGCTTTTTCCATAAATCTACTGTAGCCATTCTTAACTCCAAAAGCATCTTTTGTTGCCTCGCCGCATGTTTTTCAAAAAATTTGATAATCTCAAGTCTCTTTAAAGCAACCCCCCTTACTTTTTCCTCCCTATCTAATATTTCTTTAAAATTTTTTAGAGAGTTCTTTTTTAATCTTTTTTCTTTCTTCTCAAATGCTTCAAAATATCCTCAAATATCTTTAAAATCTTGCCCAGCAAAAAGAAATTGAGGGGATAAAAAGAAAAAAGGGATTTCCGATTATCCTTCCAAAAATCCACAGTTCGTGTTATCAAAATTGGCTACCGATATTAAACAACTTTCAAACCATATTTCTGAAATTTAAAAATGAGATTTATCACACAATACAAACAAAAATAAAGTAACAGTTCTCAGGCTCGAACGATCGCCTTTGGCAATTTTCCTCGCACTGCTTTCCCTTTATATCCTATAATTCCATTGAGAGAGTTTATTCTTATTTGTTCCAATTCGCCTCGTTAGATGTTTCTATCAACATTGTAAGCCACCATTAAAAATCTTTATCATTAACTTCTCGTGGATAAAAATTCTTAAGAGAACTTATTTTTGTGAATTTTTTTCATATAACGGCTGAGCGTATCTGAAGTTCCGAGCGAAGCGAGGAATTTGGACTACTCTTGAAGGCACAGACTCAAATACGCTCGGTTAGGCGACAGGAACAAATGTGAGGGCAAACCACGATAGTGGCGAAGCGTTTTGCTTGGCGGTATTTCTATCATTTCTTTCATTTCTCGCCGTTTAGATTACTTTCGAGAAATTTTAAAACGACTCCTCTTTTTAATTGTTCATGACAGAATTGATTTTGATAGTTTCTAAGACAACCATAACAACTTGTTTCCATACCACAGGAACAATTTTTCACCCGAGCCAAAGCACTTTTAAGAACTTCACTAAAGTTCTCCTCATCCATTAAGCGTTTCACATGCCCAGCCCCACCAGGAACATTGTCAAATAGAATAAGCATAACTCCCTCCTCAGAGGGATAAAGGCAACCATCTAAATCTTGCCTTCTTATTCCAAAGGCTTGACTTGCACCTTCAAGAATTGCATAAAGCGAAGAATACCAAAAACTATCATCTTCTTGTCTAACCTGTGGTTCTTCAAAAAATATAGAAAGTACATCCGTTTTAAAAGTATGTCCAAGATGTGACGGTCCCCTTAGTGGAGATGAACACTCTATTCCGTAAGGCGTTTTATGTTTTCCTCTTTGCTTTTCAGAAAAGGCTGCTCCGCAAGTAAAACAAATCCAAAATCCAACTCCTTTTCCTCCTTTACAGATAACAGCTAATTCACCATCTGTGGAATACCTACACTTGATCTTGAATTTGCCGATAGAAAATTCCTTTTTTTCAGGAGTTTTATACGAAAAGAAATAAGGTCTTGTAGTAAATTCTCTCTTAGGCCGTGTCTCACCTGGTTTTCTTGGCTTAAAATCTTTAGAAGTTACAAAACCAAATATAGGTGTAATGAATTTGTACACTTTTTCCCGTGGAATACTTCCATGACACACGAAAGAAGGTGGCGTCTCCTCAATTGTACCTGTTTTGATGTAAAATCGGCCACATTGACCGCAAATAGCATACCAATAAATTGGCCAAGTTTTATTCTTTACAACTCTTAAACCAGCACTTTCCCATACATATCCATTTGCAACCACCTGGCTACTAGGTGCAAATTCTGAGATTGCTATGCGTAAATCCCTTTCTAGTTGTATATTCTTAGAGGCAGGGATATGGGATAAAATGGCGAGCTCTACAACATCGACAGGAAAACCATATTTTGGGATAACAATATGTGATGCGAGAAAATCTATAAGTTGTTTTCTTTTGAGCTCTTCTAATCTTCGGCTTGCCCAATCCATATCGTTATTTAATTCATTTCTCTTTTTCTGATTAGTCGTGCCTTTCCACTCTTCTTCCTTGTTCTTATAATATTCTTTTAAACGTATAAATTCATCTCTTATTTTTTCATCAGCAATAGTAAGTGCTCCATCCTTGCCAATTAGTCTATCTGCCCAACCCCAATTTTCTATATCAAATATGGCATGGAGGTCATAAGGGATAATCCTCTTTAATGACTTCAAAATAGACTTTGGCTTTGTTTTAAGATATTCTCTCAATTTTTCTGTTCCTGAAGTTTCTTTACTTTCCAGTTTAAAGAATGATTCTACACTTCCGAAATAATCGGGATAATTTCTAAAGAAGTCTGCTAAAACAACAGAATAAAGATGGCGAGAGATGATTTTTTCATTGCGGATTTCAACTGCAGGCGGTTTTATTCTTCCTTCCACCATTTTCTCAGACTCTTTAAAGTATGTAAGGTCGTGCGAACGGAGTTGGGCAAAAGTCAATGTAAAACCTATAGTATCAAGTCTTCTGCCTGCTCTTCCAGCCCGTTGAATATAATTTGATGGCTCGGGTGGAACATTACGCAGAAATATTGCTTCTAACTCGCCAAGGTCAACTCCTAATTCAAATGTTGTTGAGCAACTTAACACATTTATTTCTCCTTTTATAAATTTCTGTTGAATATTTGATGCATAATCTGTGGTAAGTTGAGCTGTATGCTCGTGCGATGTCATCTTTACAGGAGAAATTTTAGTATAGAGGTAGCGATAGTGATTTTTCAAAATCTCATCTCTATTTTGTGCATCTATTGGTTCAAGATTACCATTGCAGTTGAAAGTAGGACAAATTTCTTTCACACTTATAGGTGTAATTGTCCCGCATCGATCGCATATAAACCATGGAGAATTCTGATCTTCTTGAATAATTTTCCAATATTTATAGTCAAGTTTATAAAGCACTCCGTCCCTTGAATTACTAAATTGATGGATACCTTTTCCAGTCCAGTTTCTGCTAAGGTCTTCCCATATTTTCCCTAAAAGTTTTCTACATTCCTCATTGTCATCACTTTTCTTAGTAATCTTCTTATATAATTTGATTAAATATTCTAACCTTGCATTTAACTTCCCAGGAGCAGGAATAAAAGAATATATTCCTTTTCTTATATCAGAACCCTCGCCTCTAAATTTATACTCCTTGTTTCTTGGAGAAAAGAATTCGTCTTGAGGGTCTGGACCATCTTCGGGAAAAGTAATAGCCATATTGAAACGCAGAGTGTTAAGCAATACTTGGTATATAGCTATTGCCTCTTCATTACTAAGATTCCATGGAGGCTCTTGTAATTCTTTAATCGGTTTCCAATCTTTAGGGATAATAGGTATAAACGATACTAATCCAACTCCCTCTATGGAATTTCTTCTATCCCAAATGCCGCAAAAATCTTGAAGAATCCATTTCCAGGTCTCTTTTTTCTTCTCTTTTTTATCTATGTCTGAGTCAAACACATTACTTTCTTCAGCAAGTTGTAAAACATCTTCGCATAGTGATTTAAGTCTATAATCAGATTCGGTTCTATTTTTCTGTAATGCCTCAACAATCAATCGCCGAAACAGAATCCTTTTGTATGTAAATTCCAGATATGGAGCAAAGAATGCAGCATCCTGCCTGCTATCTGAAAAGATAAGTATTTTTTTCTCCTTTATGCTTTCCTTTTCAAGATTCTGGTATAAAGCTGTAGCCAATACTGCAGCTGGTGCATCTTGTTGAAAAATGAATTCTCGAACGATGTCAATAGAACGCAACCCGCACAAATAACATTTATTAAGGATACTACCCTTAGGGGTAATCTCGATCAAGGTTCGTATCGTGTTACTTTCGTGGTTACAAGCGCATACAGGTTTGTCATCCCATATTGCTCCGCATTTTATACATAATTTCCAAGTTTTACCTCTTTCAGTAATTTCCTCAGGCACTGCAACTTCTTGGTCTTCATCATCCTCTAATTGGGTATCCTCTTCCCACAAAAGAAAGAATTTGTTTCTCCTTAAAGTGTCTACCTCAGCTAAAGAATGCTTCAATTTTCCTTCCTTAACATCACCAACCAAATATTCTTGTCCACATCGGCGACAAGATGCCAGTTCAAAGACTGGATAGCCCTCTTCCGTTAATTCTCGTCTTTCCAAAAATATTTTTGGTTCAGGGTAAAGTGAGACAAAAATACCCTCCGGTGCCCGTACAAACAAATGGTAGCGTGCAGGAAAAATGGGGGAGGATTCTCTATCAGGGCGAGCACGAACAGCTAAATTGATAAGGCTGATGACATGCTGGCGGTCTTCATCCGATAACATATCCTTCCCAGCAATTTGTTTAATACAGTCCTCTAAATTTTTTGGTCCTTCCTCTAATATACTTTTTAACTTTGTAACTTTTTCATCCTTTGAAAGGATCTCATAAAGAAACCTTTTGACATCGCCATTGCACTGCTTTTTTGACTCATTCAAAATATCTTCTGAGATACCAAATTTTTTACAGATTTCGTAACATTGCTCTAATATAGAATCTTCAGATTTTTCTCGAATTACCCTATCTAACTCCGAGTATAACTGGATCGGGTAATTGATAGTGGGTTTTTCAATTTGAGTTTTAATCTTTTCACCTTTTATTACATCTTGTCGTTGAGGATCCTGTGGTTCATATTCAAATTTTTCTCCAAATAGTTTTGTAGCAAACTCTGCTACTTTGCCAAAATCCTCCTCTTCCTTTACCAGGGTAGCGCTGGTTGCTATACATTGTAGATCACCCTCCATATTTTTACAAACTCTGTCTTTTAAACGGCGAATAAGCATGGCCATTTCAATACCAGAAGCTCCGCTGTAGATATGTGCCTCATCCAGGATTAAGAATTTCCAATTCTTTGCGTATTCGCCATCAAAGAAAGGCGAATCTTGCGGTCTTAAAAGTAAGTATTCAAGCATTGCATAGTTTGTTATAAGGATATGGGGTGGATTTTCTCGCATTTCCTCTCTTGAGAGAAGCTCACTTTTTACAGGTTCTACACCTGGATTTCTAAACCTAAATTGTGCTTCCCCTTCTTTCTTACTTTCTGGTGTATCTCCCACATATCTGCCAAAGGTGATATTCACATCTTGTAGTTTCTTTTCCATAATTCTTGCAATTTCTCTTAGTCTTCGCAATTGGTCATTTGCCAATGCATTCATAGGATATAACAGAAGTGCACGCACCCCTGGTGTAAGTTTACCTTCTTCATATTCCCTCAGAAGATGGTTAAAAATAGGTATAAGAAAGCATTCAGTTTTTCCACTTGCAGTGCCAGAAGCAATAACCACATTACGACCATTAAGTATCTTTCTAATTGCTTTTTCTTGATGCAAATATAGAGGACTGTTACGCAAATAAGGAAGGGCACCATAAATAACCTCTTCTAATTTCTCGGTTAGTACCCCTTCTTTAATCAAATCTCTCAGATAACAACCCCTTTTAAATGGTGGTGTTGCTTCTAATATTGGACCATTCGTAAACCAGAACTTCTCAGCTTCCTGGCGAAATAGTTTACGCAGATTTGCATCTCTTAAACGAAAAGTACTTGTTAAATATCTAACATAACTTTCTCTAATATTCTGTGTTACTTTAAGCGGATCTATTGCCATTTTTATTTACCTCCTTTTAATGATTTTAAAATTTCAACATTCTTTGAATATATGCTTTTTCTTCGTTTATCAAATGGAATATTTAAGCGACGAATATCATTCATATCCATGCCAGCTTCAATTATTTCTCCTTTACTAAAACCTTTACCTTTTCTAATCCTTCCAGCACCACCCATCACATCAGGTCTTATATTTTTCATGTTTTTTCTCTTCTTCGAAAGTTCAACTGTGACTGAGGGCATTAGTGGTTTATCCTCGCGTTTCTCTTTTGTTATCCCAGGTAAATGTATAACATCAACTTGGTTTAATAATTTTTTGTCTCCTGCTATTCGAATTTCCAACCTGATAATCATTCTTTCGTTATTTTTCTTGATAGTATCATAAAACTGATTTAGTAATAGGTTATATGTCATATCTTTTCTTATAAATTTTGCTTCTTGCAACTTTTGGCCATTTGTTTCGAGAATAGCCAAAAGATCATATTTTGTATCAAAATCATTTGTGCAAATCATAAGATAAAAATCTGTTCCGGTAACCAATTCCTCTCTTTGTATGTGTAGAGGTTTATCATACCATGTTTCGTCTTTTGAAGTTTTCCATTTTAATCTCTTGAGAGTTATTTGGAAACCCGTTTTGGTCTCTGGTTTATCTTTTTTCACGAGTGAAAAACGAAGAACATTTTGTTCTGGTGAAAGTTCAACCTGATAGCCATTTTCTAAATACTTGTATTGGAACACTTTGTCAATTATTAACTCCCAATCCTGAAAATCTCTTTCCCAAAGAATTTGGATAATTTCTTGCTTATGCCCTCTGTTTGCCTCTGGGATTATAAGGCTTCTCGGATATATTAATTGAAGATAGGGGATATAACGAAAGAATAGCGTCTCAGCAGGAAATCCATCTTTCTGTTCGCAGATATCCACCTGAAATTCTCCACATTCGCAAGGTAGGTAATCGGGTAGTTTTAACTCTAACGGCTCACTGCCTGTCCAATTCTCGGTAATAACTTTATAACCTGCCTGCCTATTTTGGATCCAGATTACCCAGCCCGATGGATTTACTGTTGGTGCTTTTATTTTGATGCTATTACCTGCAAATAGGGGCATTTGATTTTTGAAATCATCCTCAATTAATGCATCAGATTCTACCAAAAAAGATAGCTTACAAGGTATTTTCAACTCTTCTTCAGTTTGCCTGTTCTTTATCACAAGTTCATTGGTATTTTTTAAATTAATACATATTAGCTTGTATTTTTCCCAAATCCATCTTTCGTAAATTATATCTGGATCAATGCTTGATTCAAAATCTTCCTTAAGAAGGAACCAAACATTTTTTCTGGGAAGAGGATTAATAATCCCTTCCTCATTATATAGGTAATGCATTCTACCGCGGTTATTTCCTGTCGCAATAAATGGATATAGAATTTCATTTCTGTGTTTATAAATGTAAACTCTTCCTTGAAGTTCATCTGGATAAACAATCTTAAACTCCTTTAATGGTTCTTCTAAATATTTTCTTTTTTCCTTTACTGTTATAATGCCTTGTTCATTCTTGCTTACTCTTACAGAAATAGTTTGTTCATTTCCATTATTTAACAGCAATTTATAGGATAGTTGCCGTGGAATATTGTTTATCGCTTTGAATTTCTGCTCTGGTAT
>JBDRZL010000011.1 GCA_039803925.1 candidate division WOR-3 bacterium
TGAATCTTGCAAAAACCTCTTTACCTGTTCCTGACTCACCTGTTAAAAGAACTGCTACATCTTCTCCAGCAACTTTTTTAGCAAGTTCAAGAGCTTTTAAGAATTTTTCATTTTTCCCTATTATTTCAGGTAAAGGTTTTAAAAGTTCTCTTATGAATCCCTTTTCTCTTTCCTTTTCTTTTCTTAATCTTTCTATTATTAATATTATCTCTTCAGGTTCAAAGGGTTTTGTAATATAATCATAGGCACCGCTCTTTATTGCTCTAATTGCATCCTGAATTGAGCCATAAGCAGTTATAACTATTATTTCACTTTTAATTAAAAGTTCATTCTTAATCTTTTCTACAAGGTCAAGTCCATTTATCTCTTTTAATCTAACATCAATTATTAAATAATCAGGTTCCTCTAATTTAATTTCTTTTAAAAATTCATCACTTCTATCATATTCCTTTGCAACAAAATTATGTTTTTCAAGGAAAATTCTTAAGGATTTTGCAAATTCAAGATTATCATCAAGAATAAAAATTTTCTCTTTCATAGGGGAATTGTTATTATAACTTCGGTACCCTTATTTTTTTCTGATTTAACTTCTATATCCCAGCCCTGTTTTTTAAAGAGATAAAAAACCATTGAAAGTCCTATTCCAAGTGAATCAGGCTTTGTGGTATAAAAAGGCAAAAATATTTTTTCAATATCCTTTTTGTCTATTCCTTCTCCATTATCGGAAATTGTTAGAATATATTTTTTATTAGAAATTTTGCTTTTTATTTTAATTTCCCCCCTTTTTTTGATTGCTTCAACAGAGTTTTTTAATATGTTATAGATGGCTTTTGAAGAAAGTAGAGGAGAAGAATTTAACTCTATATCCTCGATATCTAATTTTATTTCAATTTCTTTATTCTGTGAGATTATGAATTTTTCAGTATCTTCGATTGCTCTTTTAATAATTTCTTTTATATTACTTTTACCAAGTTTTAAATCACTACCTTTTAGAAGATTTGTATATTCATTTAAAAGGTTTTTTAATTCAAAAATTTTATTTTCTATATTTTCAAGAATTATTTCAATTTCTTCATTTTTTCTTTCCATTTTTATTACCTTAAGGGTTGTTAGAAGACTTGCTGTTATATTATTTATTTCATGAATAAGAATTGAAGAAACCTGACCCAGAAAGAAAAGATTTTTTTCCATTTCTTTCTTTTTTAAATATTCAATTGTTTTTCTATCAATTATTCCTTCAAATATCTTTTCAGGCGAAAGTTCTTTTATATATCTAAAGGGTCTTAAAATTATTGATATTAAAAGTAAAAAGATTAAACCCCATAAAAAAATTATAAATGTTCTTATAAAAAGAACTTTTGTTTCTGTCCATGTAACATAAGGTAAGCTTTTAATAAAAAGGTATTCATTATTTCCCTTTTGTAATCTGAAAATAAATGTATTTGAATTTACTACATCTATGCTTTTATTCTTTTTTAAAAAATCAGAAAGTTTTTTATTATCAAAATCAAGGTAAGGATTTTCGCTGAAAATTTTTTTAAGATTTTTGCTGTATATAAATTCTATTTCAGGTGATACTTTAAAATATTCAATAATATCTTCAAGTTTTTTTTTCTGTAAGAATTCAAAAAATTCTAAACTCGAATATTCTGCAAATTCATTCCTGAGTAAGATTTCTCTTAAATAAAAAAATTCAAGTATAAGGGGAATTGAAAATATAATAATTGATATTGATATCAAAAGAAATATGTAAAATTTTACTCTTTCCAAATTAGATTAAATTCATAAGTTATTTTATTTCCTGCTGTATCCCTTACTTCAAATTTTACTGTATTTTTTTTAATTTCTTTCTTTATTTTCCCGTACAGGACCCCTGTTAGTGAATCGAGGAAAATATCAGGAGGTGCACTTATAAGCTTAAATTTTAGGGGATCACCGTCAGGGTCTATGGCTTTGATTTTGTGATTAACTACTCCTTCTTTGAATTCAATTCTACTTCCTTTTTCTTCAAGAATTTGAGGAGGAGAATTTAAAACCATTGTTTTTATTATATAAGGTGTTTTTATTGTATCCTCACCGTCTGTGGCATACACAAAGGCTTCTAAAATGTCACCTGCTTTTAGATTCTCTTTTAGCTCTTCACCATTTATAAAAACAAGTTCACCATTACGATACCATTTAACAATAAAACTTACATTATCTCCGTCAATATCCTTTGCCCTTATATTAATTTTAACTTGTTTATCAGAAGAAAAGATACTTTGTTTATCAAAGGAAACTTCTTCTATAAGGGGAGGAGTATTTCTTACAAAGACTTTTTTTGTTATTATTTTTTTATCTTTTAAACTTATTTCTGCAAAAATAGTATCATTTTTTTTAAATAAAAGAGGTGTAAGAATTTTTTCTTCTGAAACAGGTTTCCCATTTATAAACCATTTTATTTTGTAATCTTTTGTATTGGTTCTTACCATTAATTCATCTTTCTTTGAGGGATTTCTTGGAAGAATTTCAATTTTTTCTTTTATTTCAGAATAGATTTCGGATTCTCCTTTTTTTTCTTTTTTTTCCTGACATGCTGCCAAAATAAATAAAATCAAAATAAATTTTCTCATATAAAATTATATGAGAAGTATTAAAAATTTACAATTCTTTAATCTTTAACAGTTCAAGAAGTTTTAACCACCTGGTATATTAGGGACTCTCCTATAGATTTCGCTCATCCGGTAGCGGAGGTTATCTCTTATGCTTTCAGAAAATATCAGGTATTCAATAGCAATATTTCCACCTGAAGCTGATTTACCAATACCAGCATACCCTCTTGCAAAAGTTGCAAGTCCACCACCGAGAAAAGTGGAGCCAAGATTTTCTGTTTCAATATCAACATTAAATCCTTGAATATTTCTTGTCTCTGTTTGAAGATACTGTGGGTTACCTGTAGTAAAGGCAAGTTCTATTTTTCTATAACCTCTTTCAATTCCAGAAATTGCTGCTGCAAAAGCATCCCTTACAGTTTTCTGTGTTGAAGTTATAATTAAACCCCTTGAAACAAGAAAAAGGGCCATTGAGGCAAGAATGAGAATTACTGTAAGAACAAGTATTGTTGTAACCAGTGCTATTCCTCTTTTTTCTTTCATTTTATACCTCCTTTTATTCTATTCTTTTTAAATTTTTTGCAAAAGCTGTATTGGTAAAAAACTCTCTTGGGAATCTTCTCTGTAAATCAGTAAGATTAATCACCCTGTTTGCATTTGTTACAGTGTGAAAAGGATAATGAAAACCAGGCACACCTCTTGAGCTTCTTACAAGTAGTGATATTCTTATTAAAAGGGGTCTTGTGTAAAAATCGTTAATTGAATAATTAGGTGGTAATTCACTTCTAAAGTCATTTACATCAAGAACTCCATCATCATTCCAGTCAGCACAGAATTCAACTTGAAAATCCTCAACATCTTCAAGGAATATCTCATTATTTCTGAAAAGTGTATCACCTCTTAACTCATATGTGACTGTTCTATTTATTACACCCCTGTTTGGAACTTCAAGCAGAATTCTTCCTTTTTGAATTGATAAAGGGGGAGTATAAGTTATTATGCTTTCTGTATCGCTCAGGGGAGTTATATTGTTAATACAAAGACATCTTTGTATTTCAACTTCACCTCTTGGACCGAGAATCAGAAATGAATCACCCTGTCTTAAATTTCTTAAAGTATCAGCCCATCTTCTTATAAGTATAGAACCAAGTCCTGTTTCTAATGCTACTGACCATCTTCCCTCTGTTTGGTCAAGAGGCATAAGGACTGATCTTATTCCCAAAATATCAGGATTTTGAGGGCCACCATCAGTGAATTCAATTGGTTCTTCATTTATGCTGATTCCCAGTCCTGAATGTAAGATTTCTTCTGAAATTACATGTAGAGCAAGCTGTGCTTCTGTAGTTAAAGTAGCCTTTTCACTTACTTCATGAGATTTTCTTGTCTGAATTATGTAAATTCCAATCACAACAGATATAACAATAGAGAAAATTAAGGTGCTTACAATAAGCTCTATTAAAGTAAATCCCTTTCTCATCTTATTTCCTCCATATTTCATAGGTTCTGGAAAGAAACCTTTGTTCCCCTCTTTCAATCCATAAGACATGTATTCTGATTGTTTTTCTCTCTTCATTTTGATTTTCAGCAATATTCCATACTATTGTATAGGGGAAATTTTCAACAGTATTACTATCACGGAAGTCCGCAAGGGCAGGATTTCTCTCTTCAAGATCCATGGTATCACCATCATCAGTTAACAATGGACTATCATAGGGTAAATTAAGCAAATATTCCATATAATTTGTAAGAAGGTAATTTGCATTTTTTGAATGTTTTATATTTATAAGGTAACCGGAGCCAAGAAGAACCATATTTAAAAGACCACCAACGAATACTATCCCGAGTAAAACAAGTGAAACAAGTAATTCAATTAAGGTAAAACCTTCTTTTTTATTCAATACCATCCTGAACCTCCCCATTTCCAGATTTTAATTCTTCCACTTCTTGAAATTCCTACAGCATAAGCATTTTTACCATCAGAAAAGTAAATTCCACAGGGAGTTAAACAGGCTCCAGTTGAAGAAAATATAATAGGGTCAGGAGTTATTAAAGAACCCTGAGCTTCAGGAATTCCATCAGAAGGGACACCGTTTCTTGGTCCATTTAATCTATCAAAATTTTCAGGCAAGGAAAATCTTAACGCATCTCCTGTATTTTCAACAATTATTTCAATTGTGTTAGGTTGAGGGGATCTTCTTATTATTAAATTTGAATTTCTTGCTATTGCAATATTTCTTATATTTCTTAAAATCTGAGCTGTGTTTTCAGCTGTAGCTCTTATATTTGCTTCTCTTATGTTACTCTGACTTAAATAAAAGGAAAAAACACCGAAAAAAATAGTTAAGATGGTTATAACAACGAGCAGTTCAATTAAAGTTAATCCTTTTCTTTTATTCATTTTTAAATATATAAATTTCTTTTATTTCCTTTATATATTCACTCAGGTTAATCCCTTTACCAGTTTTACAGATTAGAAAAGCATTTCCTTTTTCTGGAACAGAAAGGGTTATAAAGGTGTTTTTAAATCCTGCGCTCAATTTGTTTATATCACTTTCAAAATTAAAATTTAGTGCAAAATTTTCTATATCAAGGAGTGAGGGTTTTCCTCCAAGTAAGGATTCAAAAGTTTTGAAATTAATAAGCACAATTTTTGTTCCTGGATTTATTTTTATTGTGGATTCATCTGGATATGAATCTTCATCTTTTACAACAATATAATCTTCAGTGCTTTTTATTATCTCAACAGGTAAAATAATGTATCCTTTTTCAAGTAATTTAAGGTTCTGTAGCCTCCCATACAAAAAGGCATGTATCTTATCAGAGAGAGAATAATCTCCCCCTGATATGGTGATTAAAAAACTTAAAAAAAATCCTCTCATTTTAAACCTCCTTTATCTTTCTTTTTTCCATAAAATTGTTCCTTTCTTTGGAGCAAGGGGTAAATTTATATCATATTTTTCAATAACTCCTGTTGTAGTCTGAACGAAAATTGTTCCTCCTTCTTCTCCTATATGCAGAGTAGGCTCTGATGGGAGACCAGCCACCTGCTTTTCCCTTTCAATCCTTTCTTTTCCTCCCGGGAGCTGTGTCACTACTCCAAGTATTGGAGTAATATACGCTGTTCCTGTTTTTAAATAGATTCCCCAGATTCTTCCTGCTCCACCCACCTGACCTGACTGACAGGGATTACATATTTCTTCAGTTCCACTTAATAAAGGATTTAAGGTTGTAAATATTGCAGCGCCTCCAACAACAGCAGGTCTTGAAATACATCTTTCGTCATCCTCAAGTTTTATAAACCATCCACCTGATGATTTTATGAGATTTTCAAATTGATCGAAGGTATATCTTCCAAGAGATGATATTACACTATCTCCACCTGGTGTGGAAATAACAGCTGCATCAGTAACATCTACTAAATAACTTAAAGTTTTTGTTATACCTCTATCCACTTTAAATCCAACAAGATATTCTGAATGCTCTAAATTAAAATCAGTCAAATCCCAGAATTTTCCGGTTCCAAAAAGTATCCATATATTACCGAATTCATCAACCACAGGGGAAAGCTCTGCAGTAACAGGTGCTGGAATTGTAAATACCCTGTAGAAATTCCAATCAGAAGGATTTCTTTCATTATTTGTCTCCACCATTATTATATCGGTTACCCATTCATCATTTGGTTTGTGTTTATTTATTGCAAAGAAAAGGTGATCAACAGTAAAATCAAGATTAATATCAGCAGGTGCAAGGTCATTTAAAAAAGAAGAGTCCCTGTTAAATCTTGAACCAAGATCAAATCTGTAAACAGTAGATGGATTCTTTAAATTTATAATAAAAAGATGGGCATTCTGGTCAGAAAATCCCTCTGGAATAACCGTTGGACCAGAACCTATTCCAAGATACCAGGTAGTATCTATTTTTACGATACCTGGAAAAGAAGTAGTATATCCAAGATTTATGTCTTGAAATTCTGTTAAGACTTTTATATTTGAAATATCACTCGGATCAGTTATATCAAGAATAAGGAATGAGGACTTTAAAATTTCAGAACCTATAAGTGCAGGATAACCTCCAAAATTCATTCCCTGAATTAAAATTGTTCCCCACCCATTTGGATGAATATTATCAGGGTCAAAAACCTGGACATCTGTTACATAGGGTCTACCATCCACAAAATATAAATGACAACCTTCATATTCAGGTTCTGAAAAGTATTTAAGATGAGGTAAAAGGTTCCTGGGGATTATACCAGCAATTTCTTCACCTATACCGTAAGGTAATTTATTTACCAGTTTACCTTTATCATTCCCGGTTTTTATCTCTTCAAAAACCCCATTGTTAAATATGTGTAATATACCATCATTTGCTCCTGTAATTAAAATTCCTCTTTTATTTAAATATTTTGTATAAAAGGGTAAATAACTTATATCCCCATAAATGATATCATATCTCTCTTGAGGAGTTGAAACATATACTGGAGTTGAGTTTACAATATCCCCCAGTTTCCATACATTTCCATTTAGATATCTTGACCTCAAATTTGGATAATCTTTACCTCTTATGTAGTTTATTATTGTATCTGCTTTTGAGTTTGTAGCTACATCAAGCAAGGTCCTTAATTCATTTATATTTGAATTTGTAAAATCCTTTAAAATATAAGAAGCCCCTGTTTTTGAAACATATTTTATTCTTCTCTGATCTTCACTCCTATTTTTCAAAAGCTCAGCATGTTTAACAGTAGCCCTTATGTTGTAAATAAGAGCAGAATCGATAGGTATAGTATCCGCTCCATTAAATTTACCATCACCCTCATTATCCCTGTATCTTATAACAAATGTCTGTCCAAGAGTTGAATTGAATTTAAACCTTACTATGTAATCATTGAAATAGTTTAAAAATAAATTTTGGTCTGAATCTTCTCTTAAATTTCCTTCTTTATCAACCCATAGTGTATTCAAATAACCGATCCAGTAAATTTCTTTATTTAATTCATTTTTTCTCATCGGGGAAAAGAAAGCCTGGAAGGATAAACCTTCACCCCTTGCTGTTACAGGAAATGTTGGTGCACCTGTTGCTGCTGCAACTTCCTGTTTTATCTTCTGGAATATTTCTTTTAAGGCCTCTTCAATCGCTTCTCCTGTTTCAGCATTATAGTAATTGTCAGGAAGACCATTCTGGTCATTATCCCATTCATCAATATCCAGCTGGTCGTATGGTGTTGGAAGGTAAAATTGTGCCAAGGAATTTGGAGATGGATATGTTGTATAATGTCCCGGATAATTATTTAAATCTTTGTCTTCAAATCCTCCAAATAGAGCCATCCACTTCAGTGACTCTTCTCCATTATCTCCCGCGCTTGCAAAAGTAAATATTGTAAAAAGTGTTACATTCTGAACTCCCTGAAGGTCTCCCCTTAAATCCTGATAATGAATCTGATGGGCAAGAGATAAAGGGTCACCACCTGTGTTCCATGCACCATCTGACATTAAGATTGCATACGCCCTTTTACACCATATTCCCTGTGGTTCATCGCAGTATTCATCAAAGAAAATATCAGTATTAGGATTGTGGTTACCAGATACACCTGTATCATCATAAAGGTCTTTTAACTGTTGCATAGCATATTTTGTTGGAGTATTACCATTTGCCTGTTCTCCCTGAATATGCGTTTCAAGAGTTGATATAACATTCTGTTTCTGGTCAAGAACCCTTGAATTACTCTGGTTGAATTTTATTACACTCCACCATGGTTTTCCTTCATCTACCAACCCATCCATATCCTCATCTGAAAATTTTTCAATTACCCCTCTTAATCTCTGAATTTCATCCCTTATTTTCCAGGGACTTTGAGGAATTACAGTTTTTTCTGTAACCCATTCCCATCTTCCTGTTCGTGGATTACGCTGATATTTTTCAATATTAACATAAAAAGTTCCTCCAACTTTACAGTTATTTGCCTCAGAAAATCCATCATTGTTAAAATATATTAGAATTCTCCTTGTGCCCGATAAATAATAGTATCTTTGATATACTTCTGTGCCATAAATATTTGATCTTTTTCTTAAATTTGCTATTCCATAATTTCCATCAATTTGATCAATATACTCCCCTGTTAAAACCTTTTTAATGATATTCATCCTGTTCATCCACTGAGCCCAGTTTAAAAAATTACCTGAAAAGCGACTCGTTGCCTCATCAAAAGGTGGCGAGCCCGGTGTATAGGGTATATCCTTTTCCCAGTATCCCCCAGTTGAATTATATTTATAATAGTATCCTTTATCAAAACTTCCATAAAAATTATAGTTATTATTGTAATTATTTTGATACTCATCAGGAAACGCATTAAAAAGCATACTTCCTGAATAATCAAGAACTAAAGCAACATGAGGAGCTACAACAGCTCCTGTCACACCAAGAAATGGAGGAAATAAACAGGGAGGCCTTTCAGCCCCCAGATAAACTCCCATTATTATAAATATCCACATTTTTTTCATTCTCTCACCTCCACTTTTAATCTATGCAAATTCTGTTCCTTTAATTTCCCCTTTAATTTGTTTACTTTTGGTAACAGAGTGTTTCAGTTAAGTGCCTCAATACCTGGTAGAGTTCCCTTTTCAATAAATTCAAGGGATGCACCGCCTCCTGTTGATACAAAGGAGATTTTCTCTTCAAGTCTTAAATCTTTTAAAACCTGGACTGTTTCTCCTCCACCACATAAAGAAAAAGCACCTTTTTCTGTTTGTTCTGCTATTTTTTTTGCTATTTCGTAAGTCCCTTCCCTGAATGTTTTGTTTTCAAAAACACCCATTGGTCCATTCCAGAATATCGTTTTTGCTTTAGAGATTTCTTCTTTAAAGATTTCTATTGTTTTTGATCCTATATCATAACCAGAATAACCTTCAGGAACTTCCTCTCCTTCCTCATATTTTTTACTTTCAGGATTAAGAGCATATCTTGTATCAACTGCGATAATTATTTTATCCTCAGGAAGTTTATTAACTTCTTGAGTGTATTTTTCATCTAATATAGAGTTTCCTATTTTTTTACCCTTTGCCTTCCAGAAGGTAAACATCATACCCCCGCCTATTAAAACCTTATCACATTTATTAACAAGAGTTTTTATAACACCTATTTTATCTTCCACTTTTGCACCACCCAATATTGCTATAAAGGGTCTTTCAAAATTTTCCGTAATTTTCTTTAAGTTATTTATTTCTTTTTCCAGTAAAAAACCAGCATACTTTTCCTCAAAGAGCTTTGGAACCGTAAAAACCGATGTATGCTTTCTATGAGAAGCGGAAAAACATTCATTAACATAAATATCCGCAAGTTCCTTCCATTTTTTTGCAAGTTCAATATCTTCCTTTTCCTCATTTTTTTCAAATCTTACATTTTCAATAAGCAAAATATCACCTTCCTTTAATTTTTCAATAATTTTTTTTACACCTTCTCCATATACTTCTTCAGTGAATTTTACCCTTTTCCCAAGAATTTTACTAAGTCTATTTGCACAGGGTTTAAGTGAAAATTCAGGATTTCTTTCTCCCTTTGGCCTTCCAAGATGTGATGCAAGAATTACCTTTGCCCCTTTTTCAGATAAAAACTTTATTGTGGGAACTGTCTCTCTTATCCTTGTGTCATCCTGAATTCTACCTTTTTTTATTGGCACATTAAAATCAACCCTTACAAAAACTCTTTTACCCCTTATATCCCCTATTTGATTTAATGTTTTCATTTTATTTCTCCTTTTCTGATAAATATTCAAGTAAATCTACAACTCTTACAGAGTACCCCCATTCATTATCATACCAGCCTGCTACTTTTACTAAGTTTTCAACAGTTTCGGTTAAGGTTGCATCAAATATACAGGAATGAGGGTTTCCTATGAAATCAGTAGAGACAAGGGGTTTATCACAGTATTCAAGATATTTTGGGAGTTTTTCTGATACTTTTTTGAAAGCCTCATTAACTTCTTCTTTTTTAACTTCTTTTTTAACTACTGCTGTGAAATCGCAAAGGGAAACATTTGGTGTTGGAACCCTGATTGATATAGCCTTTAGTTTTCCCTTTAATTCAGGATAAACAAGTTCAATTGCTTCTGCTGCACCTGTTGATGTTGGTATTATATTTAAAGCTGCTGCTCTTGCTCTCCTTAAATCCCTATGTATCTGGTCAAGAATTCTCTGGTCATTCGTATAGGAGTGAATTGTGGTCATTTCTCCCTTTTCAATTCCAAAATTTTCGTGTATAACTTTAACCAAAAAGGAAAAACAGTTTGTTGTGCAGGAAGCATTGGATATAACAAAATGTTTTTCCGGGTCATAGAAGTGTTCATTTACACCAAGGACAATTGTAACATCCGGTTTTGTTCCTTTACCAGGTGCAGTAATTATAACTCTTTTTGCTCCTGCATCAAGGTGGAGTGCTGCTTTTGTTCTATCTGTAAAAGCTCCTGTTGATTCTACTACATAATCAACTTCAAGTTCTTTCCAGGGGAGTTTTGATGGTTCTTTTTCAGAAAAGACTTTTATTTTCTTTCCATTAATCTTAAATCCATCTTTTAGAACTTCTATTTTATCATCTGTTATTCCAAAAACAGAATCGTACTTATAGAGGTGAGCGAGAGCCTCAGGGTCTGATAAGTCATTTATTGCAACAAATTCAAGATTTTTTCTTTTTAAACCTTCTTTTAAAACCTGTCTTCCAATTCTTCCAAAACCATTTATAGCAACTTTTACCTTTTTCATTTTTTAATTTTAAAAATTATTAAGAGGGGATTTGAACCCTTAATGATTTATATTTTACATAAAAAAAGCACAGATTTTCATATTAATGTAGATAAGTTTCCTTAAACCCCTATTTTCTTAAAAAAGTCGGAGAAGGTGTCCCCTCCTCAATTTTATTTTTCCACCTTATATGCAAAAAATCATATGTTAGCATCTTCAAATGGATAGCCTTTACATAGTTAATTGAGGGAATTTCTATTTTAACTGAATCAATTCCAACTGTAAATATGTCAAAGGAAGGAGATTCAATAGTGTTTTAAAATTTCCTCATCACTCAGAGTTGGTTCAGTTTTTTTCTCTTCATCCCAATTTTTTTTCTTTTTTATTTTTAAGGGATTTGAACCTTTAATTATTATTAGACTCATTAATAATTCTTGAAAAAAGGCAGATTGACTATTTATAATTGATTTTAAAAAATGAAAAAAATTTTTTTGATTTTTTTTACTATCTTTTTCGCCTGCCTTTTCAAAAAGGCAAAGCCCACGGATTTAGACCCTGAAAGATATTTTGAACTGGGTCTTTATAATTTTTATAAAGGAAAATATGATAAAGCAAGATTCTATTTTAACAGGGTTTTATTTTCAGGTGAGATAAAGGAATACACCGACGATGCCCAGTTTTATATAGCAAAATCCTATTTGAATGAAAAACAATTTGAAACAGCTATTTCAGAATATAATTTTCTTATAAATCAATTTCCTAATTCTGAGCATATTGAAGAGGCGGAATTTGATTTAATAAAACTTGAAATTTTAAAAGTTCGCTCACCACTTCATGAAACAAAAGAACTTGAAAAAGTTCTTGCTAAATTATCTGAATTTCAGAAAAAATATCCAGAATCTCAATACATTGAAGAAATTAAAGCTCTTAAAGGTGAGGTTTTAAATATTTTAGCAGAAAAAATTTATAAAATTGCTGAACTTTATGAAAATATGAAAAAATTTAATTCAGCTAAAATTTATTATGAAGAACTGATTAATAAATATCCTGATACTATCTGGGCAGAAAAAGCAAGGGAAAAAATAAATAAAAAATGAAAAAAATAGGAATATTTGGAGGAACTTTTGATCCACCTCACATAGGTCACCTTCTTGTTGCACAGGATATTTTAGAAAAACTTGAACTTGATGAAATTCATTTTCTTGTTTCCTATAGACCCCCTCATAGAAAAACAAGAGCTGAATTTGAGGATAGGGTTAAAATGGTTGAACTTATGCTAAAAGGACATCCTTACTATGTTTCAGATTTTGAGTCCCATTTAAAGTTTGCTCCGACTTATACTGCTCTTGTATTGAGTGAATGGAAAAAAAGAAGAAAGAACGAGGAAATTTATTTTATAATGGGTTCAGACCAATTTGTGAATATAGAGTCGTGGTATGAGTATGAAAGTCTTTTTGACCTTGCTAAGATAGTTGTTTGTCAGAGGGTAAAAAAAGAAATAAGAGATGATTTCCCTTATAAGGAAAAGGCAATAATTTTAAATACAAGGATTATTGAAGTATCAGCAAGGGAGATAAGAAGGAGAATAAAGGAGGGTAAAAGCATATACCTTATGGTTCATCCTGAAGTTGAAAGTTATATAAAGGAAAAGGGGCTTTATAAAAAATGAAAGTCTATTACTCTTCAAGATATGAGGTAGATATAGGTCCCCATGTTTTTCCCACACAGAAATACAGGTTAATTAAAGAAAAATTAATAAAAGAAGGGATTCTGAAAGAAGAAGACTTTTTTGAAGCTAATCCTTTATCTTTTGAGGAACTTAAAATTGTTCATACTGAGGAGTTTCTTGATGATTTAAAAAATTTAAGATGGACAAAAAGAACAATGTTTTCTGAATTACCTTTGAATAAGGAAATTGTGGATTTTTACCTGATAGGAGCGAATGCCACATATCTTGCTTCTTCTTATGCCCTAAAATATGGACTTGGAATACATATAGGTGGAGGCTGGCACCATGCTTTTCCTGATAAAGCAGAAGGTTTCTGTTACATAAATGACCTTGCCTATGCTGTTAAAAAGTTAAAAAAGGAGAATAAGATTAAAAATGCCTTAATTATAGACCTTGATCTTCATCAGGGAAATGGAACTGCAAAAATTTTTGAAAATGATCCTGATGTTTTTACATTTTCAATGCATCAGGAAGATTTATATCCTGTGCCCAAACAAAAAAGTGACCTTGATATTGGTTTATGGGGAGGAACAGGTGAGAAAGAATACCTTGAAAAGCTTGAAAATGCTCTTGAATTTATTTTTAAGGATAGAAGTTTTGATCTTGTTCTATATCAGGCAGGTGCTGATCCTTACGAAAAAGACCTTTTAGGAAATTTGAAATTAACAAAAAGTGGATTAAAAAAAAGAGATGAAATTGTGAGAAAATATACACTGGAGAGGGGATATAGTATTGCAATTACCTTAGGTGGGGGATATTCTTCTGATTTAAATGATTTAATAGAGATTCATTCAAATACAATCAAGGTCTTTCTGTTATGGAAAAGAGAAAAACAATAAAGGGCGAGATAAGTTTCAAAGGTAAAGGACTCGATAAAGGTAAAATTTGTGAAGTAATTTTAAAGCCAAATAAAAAAAATGGTATTTTATTTCTGGTTGAAGGCAAATTTTATTCTTTAAAAGAATTAGAACCCTCTTATTCTAAAAGGGGCACATGTTTAATTTTTGAAAAAAATAGTGTTTTATATGTAGAACACTTAATGTCAGCTATTTATGGAACTGGACTTGATGATGTTATAATAGAGATTAAAGGTGAAGAAATTCCGTTTTTTGATGGTTCAGCTAAAATTTTTATTGAAAAAATTTTAGAAAAAGGTCTTGAAGAAAAGGAAGAGGATTTGGAATTTTATAAAGTTAAAAAGGCTTTTTCTAAAAATTTTGATGGCTCAAGAATTTCAATTTTACCAGGAGAGGATTTTGAGATAAGTTATAAATTTACAAGAGAACCTTATCTAAAATATAAATATGATTTTATTTTCAGTACAGAAAGTTATGTAAAAGAAATTGGTTTAAGTAAAACTTTTATAACTTACGAGGAGGCAAAGGCTTTAAAGGAAAAAGGTTTTTTTGAAGGCGGAGATGAAAATTTGGCAATAATTTTTAAGGATAATGATATAATAAATAAAAGTATTTTGACATTTGAAGATGAGCCAGCAAGGCATAAAATTCTTGATGTTATTGGTGATATAAGTTTACTTGGTAAGAGATTTAAGGGTAAATTCCTTTTTGAAGGAACTGGTCACAGGGATCACATAGAATTTTTACCTTTCCTTGAAGCTTTTTCAGGATATGGAAAGGAGATTGATTCAGAAGAAATAAGAAAAATTTTACCTCATGATTATCCCTTTTTGCTTGTTGACAGGATTTTGTCTATTGAGGAAGAAAGAGTTATTGGTATTAAAAATGTAAGCTATAACGAGGAATTTTTTAGGGGACATTTTCCTCAGAAAAAAATAATGCCCGGAGTTTTGATAGTTGAAGCAATAGTTCAGACAGGAGGTATATTGGTCTTTGAAAGATTTAAAGAAGAGCTCAATTTAAAAAATAAAATTCCCATATTTACAAGTATTGAAAATGTTAAGTTTAAAAGAGCTGTTTATCCAGGTGATACTCTCTATATTGTTGTAAATCTTTTGAGATTCAAGGGAAAGGTATGCAAGTTGAGGGGTTTTGCTTTAAAAGAAGAAGGAATTGTTTGTGAGGGAACATTTACAGCTATTATTTCAGAGGTATGAATAATATTCATAAAACCTGTATTCTTGGTGAAAATGTTAAATTAGGAGATAATATCTATATAGGTCCTTATTCTATAATAGAGGGAAATATAGAAATAGGTGATGGAACTTATATTGATGCTCATGTTATGATAAGGGGAAATGTTAGAATTGGAAAAGGTAATAGAATATATTTTGGAGCCTGTATAGGTTATCCTCCCCAAGATGTTAAATTTAAAGGAGAGGATTCATGGGTTATTATAGGAGATAACAATATCATAAGAGAATTTGTTACAATCCATAGAGCAACAGGAGAAGGTGAAAAAACGATAATCGGTAATTCAAACTTTTTTATGGCTTATTCTCATATAGCCCATAATTCAAAGATAGGGAATGGAGTGATAATAGTAAATGGTGCGCAACTGGGAGGTCATGTGGAGGTGGAAGATTTTTCCTTTATAAGTGCCAACTCTCTAATTCATCAGTTTGTTAGAATTGGTAAGTATTCTATAATAGGCGGAGGAAGTCATGTTAAAAAAGATATTGTGCCTTATGCATTATGTTATGGTAACCCTGATGCAGAGATAAGGGGAATAAATTCAGTGGGATTGAAGAGGAGGGGTATTAGTGGAGAGAGGTTAAATAACATAAAAAGGGCTTTTAAAATTTTATTTTTCAGTGATTTAAATGTTTCTCAGGCTCTTGAAAGGCTCAAAAGTGAGTTTGAAAGTAATGAAGATATTTTACATTTGATAAAGTTTATTGAATTATCAAAAAGAGGGATAACTAAAAAAAGCAAGGAGGATTTATGAAAATAGTTATTGCTCTTGGAGGTAATGCTATTTTACCTAAAGGTGCAACTCCTGATATTGTTACACAATTTAAAAATACAGAAGAAACTTTAAGAAAACTTGTTCCTCTTTTAAAAAAGGCAGAGAGTGCTATTATTACTCATGGAAATGGTCCACAGGTGGGAATAGAACTTTTAAGGAGTTTTTATGCAAGGGAAAGTGCTCCGCCTTATCCCCTTGATATTCTTGGTGCAGAAACTCAAGGATGGATGGGTTATATGATAGCACACCTTTTAAGGGAAATTTTCTGGGAAATAGGATTTAATAAAGAAGTTGTTGCTGTTGTTACTCAGGTTATTGTTAAAAGTAATGACCCTGAATTTGATAATCCCTCAAAACCGATAGGTCCATTTTTTACAGAGGAAGAGGCTGAATCTTTGAAAAGTAAATTTCCTTGGCCGATAAAAGAGGATGCAGGGAGGGGCTATAGAATAACAGTTCCTTCACCTTTGCCAATTGATATAGTTGAGAAGGATGTTTTAAAAAAATTAGCGGATAGTGGTGTTATAACTGTTGCTGTTGGTGGAGGTGGTATTCCTCTTGTAAAAGAAGGTTATAAACTTAAAGCAAAACCTGCTGTAATAGATAAGGACAGAGCCTCTTCATTAATAGCAAAGTTAATAAATGCAGACCTATTTATGATTTTAACAGATGTTGATTTTGTTTATTTAAATTATAGAAAAGAAAACCAGAGAGAATTAAGGGAAGTAAAATTTTCACAATTAAGAAAATTTATAGAAGAGGGTCATTTTTCGAAAGGGAGTATGCTTCCAAAGGTTGAATCTGCAATATCTTTTGTTGAAGATACTGGTAAAAGGGCAGTAATTACTTCCCTTGAAAGATGTCTTGAAGGATGGGAAGGTAAATGGGGAACTCAGATAATTAAAGGTTAAATTTACTTCGTGTGCCCGCGAACCGGAAGTCAGGAGAGGTAGATAAGTCAGAGTATTCTGAATAGATTTGCTATTTATATTTGCCTACCTACCTGTTTTGGTTTCCTGCACAGGTGCTAAGATAATTAGAGGGTAAATTTACTTTATTTTAAATTTTATTTCCTTTAGAAGGGAGTCCTTAGCATTTTTGATTCTAACAGTCCATTCACCGGTAAAAAGTGACATTATAGTTTTTTTGCTCCATGTTCTATAATTTTCTGATGGAGTTTTAATAAAAAGTTTAACTTTTGCCTTCACTTCATTATTATATACCCATTCATGGTATATTGTATCAGGGACATCTGCTTTGATAACCGTAAAACAGTATAAGTATCCTACACCACTTTCAAAGAGTGTATCTGCTTGAACTGGATTTCTATTTTCCACATTTCTGCATATATATGCTTCCTTTACTTCTATTGCATTTAGATTTATTATAAGAAAAAGTACTACACATAATTTTTTCATATTTTTTTATACTGGGCGGGCGAGGATTTGAACCTCGGACCTCCTGTATGTGAGACAGGCGTTCTAACCAAGCTGAACTACCCGCCCTTAAAAAAATTATAAGATATTCACTTCTGCTGAGTCATTGCTTCAAGAAATTCTTCATTTGTTCTATATAACCTCATCTTCTGAATAAGAAACTCCATAGACTCAACATTACTCATTTCTGCAATTAACTTTCTTAAAATCCATACTTTGTTTAAAACAGAATTTGGAAGTAAAAGTTCTTCCCTTCTTGTCCCGGATTTCTTTAAATCAATAGCAGGGAAAATTCTCCTTTCAGCAAGTTTTCTATCAAGGATTATTTCCATATTACCTGTCCCTTTGAATTCTTCGTATATAACATCATCCATTCTTGAACCTGTCTCTATCAAACAGGAAGCTATTATTGTTAAAGAACCTCCTTCTTCAATATTTCTTGCTGCACCGAAAAATTTTCTTGGTTCTATTAAAGCAGTTGCATCAAGACCACCTGAAAGAGTTCTTCCTGAATGTGCTGCTAAAACATTATGAGCTCTTGTTAGCCTTGTTAAAGAGTCAAGCAGTATAACTACATCCTTTTTTAACTCAACCATTCTTTTTGCCCTTTCAAGAACTATTCTTGCTACCTGTGCATGTCTATCTGCCGGTTCATCAAAAGTTGAGGAAATTACTTCTGCATCAACTTTTCTTTTCCAGTCAGTTACCTCTTCAGGTCTTTCATCAATTAAAAGGACAATTACATAGGTATCAGGGTGATTCTTCCTTATACTCTGGGCTATTTTCTGTAACATCACTGTTTTACCTGCTCTTGGGGGTGATACTATAAGTCCTCTTTGTCCATGACCTATAGGAACAAAAAGATCTATAATCCTTCTTGTTAAATCTTCTTCCTCCTCAATTTCCAGTTTAATTCTTCTTGTTGGAAAATAAGGAATAAGTTCATCAAATTCTGGTCTTGACTTTAACTCCTGGGGCGGTAAACCGTTTATAAGTTCAATTTTAACCATGGCAGGAAATTTAACAGTTCCATCAACTGGAACCTTTATATAACCTGATACAAGGTCTCCTGTTTTTAAACCAAATCTTTTAATCTGTGACTGAGATATATAAACATCCTCTGTCCCTTGTAAATAACTGTTTTTTGGTGATCTTAAAAATCCGTAACCCTCAGGATGAATTTCAATAACACCTTCCCTAAATTCAGCTCCTTCCCTTCTTGCTGTTTCCTGAGCGATTGCAAAAATAAGTTCTTCTTTTTTTATTGATTGACTTACCTTTATACCCAGTTCCTTTGCAAGATATATAAGTTCGTTTGTTTTTTTCTGTTTTAGTTCTACTATATCTATCATTTTTGAAAAAGAAAATTATAATGGGATTGAACCTATAAAAATTTTATAACATTTTAGTTCCATTTATAAAAAGTTCAAACTTCTGTCCAAGATTTTTAGCTGCCATTGAAGCAATTATCATTCTCTGTAAAAAAATTTCAAAATATTCAAGAACAGGAGAAATTCTTGTATTTATCTCAATATCAAATCTTATTATTTTTCTATCAGGAAAAACAATTACCTTAGAACTTTTTGCTGAATAGTTAACCCTATCATGAATATCAGTTTTTATATCAGAATTTTTCTTTCTAACCCTTTCCCTGTGAACATCAGATTTATCAGCAATAATAAGTGCTGAAGTTATATCCTTTGCAGGTATACCGTCTTCTTCATGATGATTCCCTATTGCTTGAGCTATTTCAATTACCTCCTCAAGGGACATATCCATTTCACTAAGAATTTGATGAGCTATTAAGGCACCAAATTGTGCATGATGGTCCCTGTGTATAACATTCCCAATATCATGCAAAAAGCCCGCTATTTCTGCAAGTTCAGCCCTTCTTTCAGGATAGGAAAGTTCCCTTAAAATTCTTCCTGCTGTTTTACCAACATACTTTGCATGTCTCAATCCATGTTCTGTATAACCCAGTTTTTCAAGATATCTATCAGCCTCTTCTATGTATTTTATAACTTTTTCGTTTTTTAAGAGCTCCTTTAATGTTATTCTTTTCATATCATCTCTTCTATCAAAATAAGACCTTCCTTTATCTTTAATTTATCCTTACCACCTCCCTCAGCCTTTTCCTTATTTCCACCACCGCCCCCTTTTATAATTTCACCAAATTTTTTTACAAAAATTCTTGCATCAAGACCAGAATTTTTGCCTGTTCTTGAAAAGAAAAATACCTTTTCACCTGAGGAAACAAGAAAAATAAGTGAAAGGTCCTTATTTTTTTCCATTAATATATCAGAAATTTTTCTTATAACATCAGGTTCAAGGTCTTCAAAGTGTTCTATTACATATTTTTTTCCATTTTTTTCTCTTATATTGATTTTATCAAATATAGATAAGGATATTTTATTTATTAATTTTTCCCTTTCCCTTTCTTTTTCCCTTATTTCCTCTCTTAATTTTTCAATTCTCCTTAAAAGGTTTTCCTCATCTGCTAAAAGAATTTCAGAAATTTTATTTATAAGCTCTTCTTTTTTTCTTATATATTCAAGGGCTTTAAAACCTGTTAAAGCTTCAATTCTTCTTATTCCTGCACTTATCGCCTCCTCCTTTATTATTTTAAAAATTCCTATATCACCTGTTTTTTTCACATGAGTTCCACCACAAAGTTCTTTTGAATAGTCTTCAATTTCAACTATTCTCACAATATCTCCATACTTTTCTTTAAAAAGAGCAATTGCTTCTTTTACTGCTTCCTCGAATTTTCTGTATTCCCATTTAATAGGCCTATTTTCCATAATAATGTTATTCACTCTATCTTCAATTTCTTTTAAAAGAAGAGGATCAAGAGCCTTTGGAAAGGAAAAATCAAACCTTAATCTATCATCCTCAACCAAAGAGCCTTCCTGTTTTACAAAATCTCCAAGGATTCTTTTTAATGTTGAGTGGAGAATATGAGTTGCTGTATGAGCTCTCTGCGCTCCTTTTCTTTTTTTAATATCCACTTCTGCTATTACTTTTCTATCTTTTATATTACCTTTTAAAATACCTATGTGGACAATTTCTTCCTTTAAATATTGAGTATCTAAAACAGTTATTTCAAAATCCTTACCCTTAATTTTTCCCTTATCACCAACTTGACCACCTGCTTCAGCATAGAAGGGTGTTTTTTCAAGAACAATATATATTTTATCATTTAAAAAACCATACTTTAATATTTCAGTCTCTGTCATTAATTCATGATATCCTGTAAATTCTGATTTGCCCTCCTTTAAAACTTTATAATCTATCCTGATTTCCTTAAATTTTTCCTTTTCTTTTGCCCTTTCTCTTGCCTTTTCCAGCTCTTCTTTAAAGCTATCTAAATCCAGTTTTAATTTCCTTTCCTTTGCTACTTCTTCTATAAAATCTATTGGTATTCCATAAGTATCGTAAAGTTTAAAAAGCACATCACCCTTTAATACTTTATCCTCCTTAAAGGCTTTTTCAATTTCTTTTTCTAAATAAACAATATTCTTAAAAATTGTATTTAAAAATCTTTCTTCCTCAGATTTTATTATTATACTTATTTCTTCTCTTTTTTCTTTTAATTCCTTATATCTTTCACCATAAACTTCTGTAAAGTAAGGGACAAGTTCATACATGAAACTTTCCCTTATTCCACTTTTATAAGCAAATCTCAAAGCTCTTCTTAAAATTCTTCTTAAAACATAACCTCTTCCCTCATTTGAAGGATAGGCTCCATCTGCAATAGCAAAAGTTAAAGCCCTTGTATGGTCTAAGATAACTCTGAATAGTGTTTTTGAATCTTCATATTTTCTATTTAATATCTTTTCAAGTTTTTTATTTGCTTTTTCAAAAAGTTCAGTCTTATAGGATGATTCCTTTTCCTCAAGTATCATAAGAACTCTTTCAAGTCCCATTCCTGTATCAACTCCTCTATTTTTTAAAGGTAACATTTCTCCATTTTCCTGCATATCAAACTGGGGAAAAACGATATTCCATATCTCAAGATATCTATCACAATCACAGCCGGGTTTACAATCACTTTTTCCACAACCGTAATTTTCTCCAAGGTCATAATAAATTTCAGTAGATGGTCCACAGGCACCTGTTTTTCCAGCAGGACCCCAAAAGTTTGTTTCCTTCCCCATTTTTAAAATTCTTTCTTCTTCAATTCCTAAGGATTTCCAGATTTTAAAACTTTCTTCATCTTCAATATAAACGCTAAAATACATTCTTTTTTTATCTAAATTAAGGACTTTTGTTACAAATTCATAAGCCCATTCTATTGCTTCCTTTTTAAAATAATCTCCAAAGGAAAAATTACCGAGCATTTCAAAAAAAGTATGGTGCCTTATTGTTAAACCCACATTTTCAAGATCTGTTGCCCTCAAACACTTCTGACAGGATGTTGCTCTTTTGAAAGGCAAGGGAACTTCTCCTGAATAGAAAGGTTTGAACTGAACCATTCCTGCAGTTGTAAATAAAAGGGTAGGGTCCTTTTCAGGTATAAGAGAAGAAGATGGAACTATTTTATGTCCTCTTTCTTCAAAAAATTTTAAAAAGGAAACCCTTAATTTTTCTGCTGTCCACATAGAAAAAAAGATTAAATTGAAGAAGATTTTTTGGGAATGGAACCCTTAATCTTTACTATTCTTTTATAAGAGCGGGAGACGGGATTTGAACCCGCGACCCCTACCTTGGCAAGGTAGCGCTCTTCCGCTGAGCTACTCCCGCAGATTTTAAATTATAATTTTATTTTTCAAAATTTTCAAATTTTTATAACCCAAAAATCTCTTTTTCAGGTGGATGAATAACATCAAAGTAATATAAAAGTTCGTATGTCTCTCCTGGTTTTAATTTAAATTCAAAATAATATTTTCCTTCGGGTTTATCCTCTTTAAAGGGTTTTTTTGAAAATTCTATGTTATTTATCACAATATCAGGATCAGAGGAAACAGGAACCTCTGCTATTAAAATTCCCTTTATTTCTGTTTTTCTTTCATTTTTTATTTTTACACTATATCCAAATTCCCTTTTTATTTTTTTATCAAATAAACCAGTTTTATTTATTTCTGACTTTATTAAATCGTAATATACCTTTACATAAGGGTCTTCACCAAAATAAAAGGAAAGAGTATCACCGGGATATATATAACCTATATCTTTTTTACCTATAAATTCTTCCTCTAAAAAAATATTTCCTGTTCCCTTTGGTAAAATTTCTTTTGAAGCTAAAACTCCCTTTGCCATTAAAAATCCAAACTTATAACTTCTCGGTATAACTTTATAGGAAAAATCTGAATTAATCTCAAATTTTTTCATAAATAACATAACTCCCTTTATATCAGAAGGTATGGTAGTTTTAAAAGGAAACCTGTATTCAAAGGATGTATATAATTCTTTTTCTTCAACAGGTAATTCTATTTCTAAATTTTCTTCCATCAAAGCAGTTTCCTCCACACCAGGTTGGATTCTAAGTTCCTTAAAAGTAGGTTTTCTTCTTGTAAATCTTTCTCCTATTATCCATCTTGAAATTACAGGTTCAATATATTTACGAGGAGAAAGTGTTGAAAGATTTACATAAACATTTTCAAAATCTTTTCCTGTATACTGGAAAATTCTTGAGTAAAGGTTCATTTCAACTTTTTTTTCTTCAGGTAAACCATTTATTTTATAAATTAATCTGTATCCACATTTTGAGGGTAAAAAGTATTCTAAATTTAAAAGGGATTTTCCTTCTATTTTTG
Organism: candidate division WOR-3 bacterium; assembly: GCA_039803925.1. Classification (NCBI taxonomy): domain Bacteria; kingdom Pseudomonadati; phylum Caldifarciminota; species Caldifarciminota bacterium. Next base: position 23,125 of record JBDRZL010000011.1, read on the forward strand.
AATTTAAATTGACTTTTAAAAAGAGGTCCTCAATACCAATAGGATGATATATAGATAACTTTTTCTGTATCTCCTCTTTTTTAAAATTTAGGTCCTTTATTTTTTTGTTTATCTTATTTATTTCATTTTTTATTTCTGTTCCTTTATTTATTATTACATTAAGTGCATTTATAACATTACTTGTAATAAATTCCTTTTCTAAAAATTCCTTTGATTCCTTTTCTGAATAGGAAGTTTTGAAGCTTTCAATAAATTCGCTTGCCTTTTTTAAATTTTCAATTTTAAAAGAAAGTTTTTCTATTGTATCATTTATTAAATCAAAGGAATCCTGTAAAACTTTTAAAAAATCTCCGTATTTATTGAAAACTTTCTTTTCAAATCGGGTACTTATAAGTTCACCATCCTCAAATTCAATTTTTAGGGATAGTGTATCAACAATTGGTAAAAGTTTCAGATTCACTGTATTGAAACCCTTTTTCAAATTGACTTCCCTTTTTTCAGTTATAAGTGCACCTTCAGGATAGAAGTTGACTTCAGAAAAATAAGAAATTAATAAAAATAAAAAAATCATGATTTTTTTATTATAATTTAAAATGGATATAATTTCAAAAATTTTATTTAAAATATTTAGGTTTTTTCTCCCCTCTTTAAAAACACCCTTTTTGACTGTGGATGGTATTGTTGAAATTTATGATGAAAATAATAATTTAAAAGGAATAGTTTTAATTGAAAGAAAAAATCCACCCTTTGGTTTCGCCTTACCAGGAGGTTTTGTTGAATATGGTGAATCACCTGAAAAAGCTATCTTAAGGGAAATTGAAGAGGAAATAGGTGTTAAAGCTGAAATCATAAGACTTTTTGGTGTATACGGTGAGCCAGATAGAGACCCGAGGTTTCACACTGTAACCTGTGTTTATATTTTAAAAACAAAGGAAAAACCAAAAGCCTCCTCTGATGCTAAGAGAGCATATATTTTTGATTTTAATAATATACCTTTTGATAAGATTGTATTTGATCACGGGAAAATTATAAGGGATTATTTAAAATTTAAGGGCACTCTGGTGGATAAAAATTCCCTTTGAAGATAATTTAATAACATTTATTCTTTTAAGTTCATTTATTATCCTTGATACACTTTCTCTTGATGAACCGATAGCTGAAGCAATTTCTTTTATTTTAAAATTTTCCTTAATAAAAATATATTCTCCTATTTTTTCACCTTCTTTTTCAGCCTTTTCAATAAAATACCTTGCTATTCTACCTGATACATCAAGAAATACAAGGGAACTTAATTTTTCATTTGTTTTTTTTATTCTTTCTGCCATTTCTTTTATTATTGAAATGAGTATCTCCGGGTGTTTCATCAAGTTATATAGAAGATCCTCTCTGTAAAAAATTGTAACATCTGTATCTTTTATAGCAGTAACTCTTGCTGTTCTCTCCTCCTCACCAAAAAAACCAACTTCACCAAAAAAATCACCTTCTTTTAAATAAGTTAAAGTAATTTCTTTTCCGTCTTCAGAAAAAAGAGAAACTTTTACCTCACCTGAATTGATTATGTAAATAGAGTCCCCCTTTTCCCCTTCTTCTATAATAGTTTCTCCCTTCTTATATTTTTTACTTATACCCAGTTTCTCTATTATTTCAATTTCCCTATCAGACAAAAATTTAAATAGCGGAACATCTTTTAATGAGATTGATTTTTCCATTTTTTTATATTATAATTAAAAAAATAAAATAAATTCAAAGGGTTCAAATCCATAATTTAAAAAAGAAAAAAAATGAAACCAAAAATTCATCCCGAGTATGTGGAAGCAGTGATTGAGTGTGCTTGTGGAAACAGAGTTGAGACCCGTTCTACAAAAAAATTTATTAAAGTTGAAATATGTTCAAATTGTCATCCTTTCTTCACAGGTAAGGAAAAACTTGTTGATACAGAGGGAAGAGTGGAGAAGTTCAGAAGAAAGTATGGAGAAAAAACTAAAACTGTAGCCTCAAAAGTGAAATCAAGGAGAAAGAAAAAGACCTCTTAAAAGGAGGTTAAAATGAGTTTGCCAAAGCCCATAGGACCCTATTCCTTATACAGGGAAGTAGGGAACTTGGTTTTTCTTGCAGGTCAGATTGGTATTGATCCAGAAAAAGGTGAAATGTCAGAAACTATTGAAGGTCAAACCGAAAGGGTTCTTGAAAACATTAAAAAAATTCTTGAGAGTATAAATTTAAAAATGGAAAATGTTATAAAAACTACAATTTTTCTTAAAGATATTAATGATTTTCCAAAGGTAAATGAAATCTATTCAAAATATTTTAAAGAACCTTATCCTGCAAGAACTACTGTTGAGGTAAGCTGTCTACCAAAAAATGCAAAAATTGAAATTGAAGTTATTGCTTATAGAAAATGAAAAAGACAAAAAAGATTAGAGTTTTAATTGCAAAACCAGGACTTGACGGTCACGATAGGGGTGCAAAAGTAGTTGCAAGAGCCCTAAAAGATGCAGGTATGGAAGTTATATATACAGGTCTTCACAAAACTGCTGAGGAGATTGTGGAAGCAGCTCTTCAGGAAGATGTGGATGCCATTGGACTTTCCATACTTTCAGGAGCTCATATGACCTATTTTCCAAAAGTTTTAAAATTAATGAAGGAAAAAGGTCTTGATGATGTTTTGCTTTTTGGTGGTGGGATAATCCCTGAGGAGGATAAGAAGAAATTAAAAGAAATGGGAGTTGGAGAATTATTTGGGCCTGGGACACCTTTAAAGGAGATAATTGAATATATAGAAAGATGGGTAGAGGAGAGAGATAAGAAAAAAGGTGAATAATAAAATGGGAGGAGGGGAAGAAAGATAATAAAAAGATTTCTCTTTCTTAGTTTATTTTTTCTTTTATCCTGCACTCTTGAAGTTGAAGTAAAAGAAGTAATAGATGGAGATACATTTGTTACTTTTTCAGGTGAGAAGGTAAGACTTATAGGAATTGATACACCTGAGGAGGGAAGATTTTATTATTATGAAGCAAAAAAGGCTCTTGAAGAACTTATTAAAGGTAAAAAGGTTAAACTTGAATTTGATGTTGTAAAAAAGGATGTATATGAAAGAATCCTTGCTTATGTTTTTGTTGATACCATATTTGTTAATAACTATATGTTAAAGAATGGTTATTCCTATATTTACACTTTTCCTCCGAATATAAAATATATACTTAAATTCAGAAAGTCTCTTGAATATGCAATAAAAAACAATAAAGGTATGTGGAAAATGTTTCTTGATGAAAAGGATATTTTTATAGGAAATGCAGAAAAGATGGAGTTTCATAAAAGAAACTGTCCTCAAATTCCTGAAATACCTCCCTTTAACAGGGTTAATTTTAAATCTTCTATGGAAGCACTTCTTGAAGGTTATCATCCTCATAGATTATGTAATCCTGTTAAATTTATTAAATGATTTTTTTATTTTATATTTTTTTTGAGCTTCCAGAAATAAATGCTTTTATTGAAAGTTCAAAAGGTGATACCTGGGGAATTTATAAAGTAAAAAGGGCAGAGGAACTTTTAAAAAAAGGGAACTTTTATGTTAAAAAGGATTTGATGGATGTTTTAGAATCTCCCCTTTCTGATTCTGTTAAAGGAAAGGCTATAGAGATTTTGATGTTTTTAGGTCCTGATACCTTTCAGAATGCTTCAATTTCCCTTCAGTATCTTCTTGATCTTCATTTTTATAAAAAAAGAAAAGATAAACTTTGGGTTTTACAAAATTTTTTTAAAAAGAAGAAAGATTATAAATTCTGTGAAAAAATATTGAGAAAAATAGCCTCTGATTATCCAGAGGAGAGAATTAATGCACAGAAGGAAATTTTTGAAATTTTTTTAAAAATTAAAAATTTTGAAGGTATTTATCCTTTACTTGATATAATAAAAAAAGAAAGACCTGATCTATATCTTCTTTATTTGTCAGAATTGAAGGATACAATTTTCTTTCTTTTTAATTATGATACATTAAAGAATATTAATAATTTTCCCTATTCTGATTCTATTTTCAAAATTTATAAAAATTTTCTTTCTTTTAATGATACTTTTATAAATGATCCTGATACTGAAAATTTGAAAATGTGGCAAGAAGAATTTTTTATAAGAAAGAATAAGAGAAAATCTGATTCCTTGAAAAAGTATCTTTTTGAAAATTACGGTTACATTTTACCTTTATTTCCTGATACCTCATATATACCAAAAATTTTGACTAACATTTTTGAAAATAGAAAGTTAGATTGGAAGGAAATTTATGATAAGGGTCTTTATGATATTATTTATAGATATGCTGGCAATAAGAATAAGTTTTTTTTACCTTCGCTCTATTTTTTGAGTTTTATAAATAAAGAGATAAATTTTCCTGATACTCTTAAAGGTGATTCTCTTTTCATTTCCCTTATTAGTTTCAAAAAAAATAAAAAAGGAATAAACTATGTTCCCTCTAAATATAATTATTTAAAGGGAAGATTCTATTTTATGAAGGGAAGAAAGGATAGCAGTATTTATTTTTTGAGATTTTCAAAATTTTATAAGGATATTTCACTTCTTTTATATCTCCTTTCTGAAAAAAAAGATACTTTTAAAATTGATTCCTTATTAAAAAAATATGATTTAAATAAAGTTCTTGAATTTAAAAGGGGAAAAGAAGCACTTTTAACATATTACAATTTAAAAAGAGATAAGGAAAATATAATAAAACTTTATAAATATTTTAAAAAATATGATACAGATATTTTAAAAAGATATTACAAAATTTTTGTTCCCTATATTATTGAAAATAAAAGTTTTAAGGAACTTTTTAAACTCTCCCTTTACTTAGATGATGATACTTTGAAATTGAAAGCACTTTTAAACTTAGAAAGCTTTAATATGGCTGAGTATTATTTTAAAAAAAGAAAAATTGATAATAAATTTGTTATTGAAAAATTTTTTAATTTTTATGCAGAAAGAGGAAATGTTGAGGATTTGAATAAATTGAAAAACATAATAAGTAAGAAGGAAGAATTTAAAGATCAAAAAAAGTGGTTTGATTCGGTTTTTGTAATATATAAAAAAGCATTAGATTTGATAAAAAATCAGAAATATAAAGAAGCAGATTCCCTTCTTGATATATTGGAGAAGGATAATTATCTTAAAAAGAGAATAATTTTTGAAAAAGCAAATGTAAGTTTTGTTACAGGAAAACTTCAGGAGGCAAAAAAACTGTATTCTTTTCTTTACAAAAAATACAGGGATGAATTTTCCTTATATAATTTGACTATCGTTTTGAGAAAGTTATCTCATGATTCCACATTACATTTTTATAAAGTATATAGTGATATAACAAAAGGTAAAAGCGATTTTTATCAGGCAGTTAAAAGACTTGCTTATCTTTATATGGATTATGGAGATTATAATAAAACAAAGGAACTTTTAGATTTAATCTATGGTTTATCACCTGACTCCTTTGAGGAAAAAGAACTTAAATTTTTTTATATGCAAATTTTAAGAGCATTACTTGATTTTGAAAAAAGTATGAGGGAAGGTTTTATAATATATCTTAATTATCCAGAAGATAATCTTTTCACAAAAACAGCACTTGAAGAATCAATAGAACTTGCAAAGATACTAAAATTTGATTATAAAAAATTATTAAAAAATAAAAAATAGACTTTAATACTTTTTTAATTTAAAATTTTATTTTTTAATTATAAAGAGTTTAGACTATTTTTCTTGTTTTGTAATAGAGGGAAAGTTTTGCTCTTTTTGCGTATTGTAAGGAACCCTTGGTGAATCCGCTTGATGATACGATTATTTTGTATCCCTTTTTACTTAGTTTTTTAACTTCAGTTAAAGGAAGAGGTCTTGACCAGTTTCTTACTGCTTTTAAAGGTCTTTTAGTTTTTTTTATTCTTGAAGATTTTTTTGTTACTTTTTTGCTTTTTCTTTTTATCACCATTTTTGTTTTTATTTTTTATGAGATTTGAACTCTTTTTTTTATATTATATAAAATTTTTTTTAATTTGTCAAGACCCTTACATTTTTAATTTATAATATAAAATTATGTCATCAGATAACATTGAAAAATATAAAGGTAATCATATATTCGGAAAAGCATACAAAAGAATGTTTGAAAATCTTTTTAAGGAAAAAAATTCTATTGACAGAGTTTTAATTGATGAAATGATACTCCTCTGTCCTGAAACTGAAAAATTTTTATATACAGAATATACACCTACAAAAAGTTTTTATATAAAAAGCATGCGCCCTGAATTAGAAAAACACCTTGAGGAAACTATTGTTAAATATCCCGGGGAAAATATTATACAAAAAATAACAGGTTTTACAAGTGAACTAAAAGAAAGAGCGGTTCAGAATTTAGAGAAAATAATTACTGGTGGATTAGAAGAAAAAATAATAAAAAGGGGTTCTGATTTTTGTAATGAAGTTTCAAGGGTTGCCTGTGCTCTTTTTCAGGTTGCTGGTTTTGCTTCAAGAATGATTTTTTCAGTTAATCCATATAAGGCTTACTGGGGACATTCTATAATAGAAGTTTTTTATAATGGCAAATGGGGAGCAATAGATCCTCTTTTTAATGTAATTTATATTTTTCCTGATAATAAACCAGCATCAGTTCTTGAACTTCATAAAGATAAAAATCTTGTAATTTATAATAGTAGAGGTGATTTAACACCTTATACAAATCCAGAACAGTTTAAAAAATGTGCAATTTCAAATTATTTTATATGGGAATGGAAAAAATATAATTATTCTGAAAGTAAATTAAATGATTATGCTAAAAAAATTTTAGATATGGCTAATAAAGGCTGGCCAGGCGGCACAAGGTGGCTTTTTAAGGAAAATTTGTAATATTTTTATGGTGATATTATAAGTTTACTTGTTATATTAAAGGGAAAAAGTGTTAAATATTCACCTTTTGCCCATAGCTCGTATTGGTTGCTGTAGTTTCTATCAAAAATAACCCCACTTTCTCCTGGAGGTAATATGTAATAGAAATTTTTATTTTTTAAATCTATTATCATTCTCATTGAAGGACCTTCTGTGACTTTGTAAGGACTCTGAAGTTCAAAACCCATTTTATTAATTGTTGTTAATCCCCCATCAAGGGATATTTCTTTTAATTTAAAAAGAAAACCAATAAATTTTATTTCCTTGAAAGGATGTTTAAAATCTGCTATGTGATATTTACCATATTTTTCTTTTTTATACTCCTTACATAATTCCCTGAAGGATTTTATTATGTAATAATCTTCTATCAACCCTTCTCTTATGTTATTTTCAAGAACACTTAAAGGTATATAGGAAAAGGATAAAAATTTTTTATAAAGTTTTTCCCCAAGTTTTTCTTTATAAAAATTCTCAAAAATTTTGTAAATTAATTTATAAAAAATTAGAGGTTCTTCTTTATCCTTTGTAAAATTGTAGTCAAAATTGTTCAGTTTCTCGTAAAGATCCTTTTCCCTTTGATCCATAGGTATATTCTTTAATATCAGAAGAATTTTTTTACCTATTAACTCTGCATGAGCATCCTTTACATCCTTTGATAAATTCATTAAATCTTTATAATTAAATTCTTTTTTATTTTTAAGAATTTCCTTTACCCTTCTTGCTCTTCCTGAAGGTGAAAAATAAAGGGATATGTAATATTTATAATTTCTTTCAGGTGGATTGTTACAGGATGCTATATAACCATTTTCAGGGTTTATTTTTTTGGGTAAAAGGGAATCAGGAATAAATTCCTCAGGTTTTTCCTCTCTCACAAAAATTGAGGGTTTTTCTCTTTTTTCTATCCATCCACAGGCTTTATAAAGTAAATTACCTTGAACATCACATATAAGGAAATTTAATGATGGGTCTCTGAAATCTTTTAAGGCGCTATCCGCTTCATAAACATTGTTTGCTCTATATAACTTAAAGATTGATAAAATTTCATGTGATAAAAGGGAACTTCTCCAGAAATAAAAAAGTTTATTTTTTTCATCAACCAGTGGCATTTCATCCTTTAAAATAACCTTTATTTTTTTATCATTATTTCCCTTTATTTTTATTGTTTCTTCAATTATATCTACATTTTGTAAATCCCCTTTTATAAAATCTCCGTCATCAAGACATAAGGAAGTAACACCTACTGCAATTTTCCAGTTTGTTCCTGGAACAGGTAAAGGAATTCCTGGAACTGTAAAACCTACAAAATTTAAGGAATCACTTTTAACAGAAATTAAATACCAGTTAGAAGGAATTGTTAGATCAAGATGAGGGTCATTCTCAAGTATAGCTGGGTTTGAAACAGCGATAGCATTTGAACCTGTAAAGGAGGGGATAAATTTTTCCACTTTTTTTAAAAGCTCCTCTTTTTTTTCAAATTCATTAATTGATTCAATATGGGTGGGTGCATCTAAAGGATAAAAGGGTAAAAATACTTTAATTTTTTCTGTGTCAATTTTTTCTTTTAATTCTGTATAAAAAAGATCACCTTTGAAAGAAAGGTTTAAGTTCCATGAAATAAGCTTACCTATTGCTATTGAATGCTCGATTTCCCATTTTTTAGGTTTATAATTTAAAAGTAAAAACTCAATAGGTAACATTCCTTTTCTTTTTTCAATATAAGCATTGACCCCTTTTAAATAACTTTCAAGGATTCTTTTTTCAAGGGGTAAAAGATTTTTTGCACTTTTTATTGAAATCCTTTTAATTCCAAGGACTCTGAAAAAGGAATCAACCTTAAAAGTCTTTTCACCAAAAATTTCAGAGAGTTCTCCAAAACTTACCCTTCTTAAAAGGTCCATCTGGAACATTCTGTCCTGAGCATGAAGATAACCTATTGCAAAAAATACATCATCAAGATATTTTGTTTCAATATGAGGGATTCCGTATTCGTTAAAGTATATAAAAATTTTGTCCTTGACACCTTTTAAATTTATTTCACCACTTCTCACTGGCAGGGATATTCTGATCCTTATATAGATAAAACCAGAAAGGAATAATATTGTAAAAAATATAAGTAAAATTAAATTTAAAAGGAATTTTTTTATTTTACTTTTCATAAGAAGATTTTAAGATAAATTTTAAAAAAAAATCTCTTAAAAACTCTGACCTTCACCAAAAGAGAGATATTTACCTTTTTCAGAAAACCCTATATCCATTCTCATCACAGGAAGGTCATAGGTTTTTGTTATTTCTATCCTTATTCCGAAACCGTAAGAAAAAGAGAAATTCTTTCTATCAAACATATATGAATTATCAATAAAGAAAACAACACCTGGTTTAAAAAGCTCAAGGAATTCCTTAAAGTAAATTCTTATTTCACTTATGTTTAAAATGTAATGGGAGGTAAAAAAATAAAATGCCTTATAGCCCCTTAAACCGTATAATCCACCAAGGTAACGGAAATTAAAATCATTAAAAATTTCCTTTATTTTTTCATAGCGAAACATAAAGGCAAGTATAATGGAATTATTTATTTTTAAATAAAGAAAACTTTGCAGATTAAAAAATTTATCTAAAAAATCTTTTAAAGTTAAATAATTTATTGAACTTAATTTACTTTCAAAGAAGTTAATAAATAATTTAGTTTCATATCCGGTCTTTTCCTTAACTATATTTTTATAAAGATTTAATCTAAGAAAAATTCCCTGAAGATTATATTCCTTTTCTCCAAAATTTCTTATAAACTTTACAGTCTCTGTTTTTAACTTTCCAGTTTCAAATCCAAGGGATAAATAATAATTACTTTTATCAATTCCTCTATCACCAAATCCAATAAGGGGAGAGAAAAATAAATCTTTTCTTAAAAAATTTTTTGAAAATTCAAAAAGAAAATCTTTTCCTTTAAATTCAAAGGTATCAAGAATAATTCCCTTTTCATAAAAAAATCTTTTTGTTTTATATTCTGTGTAATAAAGGTTTAACTTGTTTTTAACATAGGAAGAAAAAAAGGGAAAAATTGATATATTTTTTATCTTTGAAAATTTTGAATCAAGATAAAAAATTGATATATCATGATTTTTAAAAATTGAAGGATAAAAACTCTGAAAGTATAAATATGGATATTCATATCCCCAAATGTAATTTAATCTTGCATCAAGTAAAAGTCCAAGAAAGTTGTGATCCCAGATACCGATTCCCTTCTGAACCAAACCCCCGCCTCCTTCAAAATTAAAAAATAAGGCAAGTGTAAAAAGTTGTCTTAATTTTATTATTAAAGTATCTTCTTTTTTAAAAAATTCAATTTCTGTAAAAACACCTGTTTCTCTTAATCTTCTTATACTTTCACTTATTATAACTGTATCCCTATCCTCAATAAGAAAACTCTTAATTCTGAATTTTTTAGGTTTAAAGGAGATTTTTTCCGCAATTCTATATAAAAGGAAATCTGATTCAAAAAGTGGTTTATAAATTATTTTTACATTTTTAGCTGTTATTATTAAAAATATTAACAAATTCATTTTATAATTAAATAAATATCCATTTTTCTTATCTTACTTTCTGATTCACCTATTTTTTTTATCTCTTTAAAAAATTTTTTAAATCCCTCATTTATTTCACCAACATATAAAAGTGTATCCGGAAGCTTCTTTTCTTTCTGCCATATTGTAAACTGGTTTTCCCTTGAATTTATGTTCAGGGAGTAAACATAAGGTTTATCTTTCATATAAAAGGATAAAAGGGAAGCTATTTGATAGTTATTAGCTGCAAAATTTTTTATTCCATATCTTTCAGCAAACCATTTTACATCAAAGGCAAGTTCCTTCCACCCTTTCATTCTAAATGTAGGATCTTTTTTAAATTTTATCAAAGGATAAAGGGTATGTGAATGAATGTAAAAGATTAAAATAAAAGTTATAAAAGAGATGATGTAAAAAATTTTATTTTCTTTTAGATATTTTATGGCAATTATTAAAAGAAAAATATAGGATATACTTGGCCAGTTCGCCTCTGCTTTTGTTTTAAGTGAAGAAATCATAAAAAATAAAAAGGGAAATAAAAAGGAAAAGGTTAAAAAATTTATACCTTCCTTAAAAATACCTTTAAAACCATAAAAGTATATTAGAATTGAAAGGGGGAAGGATAATACAAGTATAGAATCTAAAAGGTATAATAGAGTGTTCATAAATTCTATTTCTTTTTTTCCGTATCCATGATGAATTTGAAATTTGAAACTTATAAAATCGTTCATTAAATTCCATATTATACATGGCGAAAATATTAAAAGGGATATTAAAAAGAATAAGAAAAGTTCTTTTGAAAATAATTTTTTCTTCTGAAAGAAAAAAAGAATGATTGATGGTAATAAGAGGATTGAGACATATTTTGATAAAAGGGAGAGTCCATAGGAAATTGCTGCTAAATAAAGAAAAAGAAAATTTTTTTCTGATTTTAAAAGAAAATAAAAGGTAAGTATTATAAATAAAGCCATAGGTGTGTCAGGTGTTATTACTACTTGCCCAACTGAAAATATTAATACGAGGGAGAAAACATAGATTGATATTAAGATTTTTGTTTTATCAATTTCTGTAAATATAAGCACCAAAACCAATAAAAAAATAAGACCTAAAAAAAATGCTGGAAATCTGACACCTAATTCATTATCTCCTAAAAAAATTCTTGAAATTTTAATTAAGTATGCAACCATTGGAGGGTGGTCAAAGTAGGAGAGATCTAAATTAGAGGACCATAAAAAGTAATAGGCCTCATCCTCTGTTAGTTCTGTTTTTAAAATTATTAAAATTTTCAGAATTATTAAAATAAAAATCTGGATTATTACATAAAATTTTTTCATAATCAATTTTGAGGTTTTAAAAAAAATACATTTTTTAAATTATCAAGAATCCATTCAGTAAAAATCATTTTCTCCTTGAATAAAGGTTTTAATAAAATTTTATCCTTTTTCTCCATAAGGAAAAATAGAAACTGCTCAAAATTTTCTTCCTTTGAAAAGAATTCAAAAATCTTTGATTTATCAGAGGTAAATATTCTTTTTAATTTAAAAATGCGCTCTTTTTCTTTTCTTTCATAATTATTTTCAAAATTTTCTTTTTCTAAAATTAAGTGGTCAAATTTATTTATAATTTTAATTTTCTTTTCAAGGTCAGGTTTTTTATCTGAAACTTTTTTAAGGGATAAAAAATAAAATTTTTTACCTATTTTTTTCCATTTCCTTGCATATTTCGTATCCGTAGCCTTTTCAAGAAAAAAATCTTCAAATTCATCTTCAATAAAATATCCTTTCCTTAAAAATTTTTCCTTCATTTCTTCATAAAAAAATTTTTCGTCTGTTATAGAGTAGAACTTACCTTCTTCCTTAAGTGAATACCATATAATTTCAGGAAAATCATTCTCATAAATTCTCCTTTCTTTATGTTTTTCTTTTTTGAAAGTAAAAGGAAATAGCATAAATATTTTTTCAAAAAGAAAATTTGGGAAAACGTATTTTAATAAAAATTTTGCATCACCATAAAATAAAAATATATTGGGATGATAGGAAAGTTTTTTAAGGAGAGTTTTTATCATTTTTTTTGAAATTTCAATTCCAACTAAAGGTGATAAAGGGTCAAGGGCAAAAAGATGGATTAAAAAATCTCCTTTACCAAAGCCAATTTCTAAAAATCTTACTGGTTTTGGTCCAAAAAAATTTTTATTTAAGGGAAGTTTTTCATCCTGCCAGAAAACTATCATAGAATATAATTTTAAAATGAAAATTGTTGAAAGGGAAAAAGTTAAAAAAGGAATAAGATTATTATTTTTAATTTTTTTTATTTCTTTTATTTTTGTTTTTTTTCATTCTTTTTCTAAACTGGATATTCAATATTTTAAAAACATAAAAATTTTCTTTTTGTTTTTATTAATTTTATCTTCCCTTTTTTATATAATTTTTGCTGGTTTAAGTATAAGTTTTGCCTCCTTTTCCTTTAATAAAAAAGTTAATCCTTCATTTTCTATTGAGATTCTTCTTTCAGGATATTTTCTTGCTTCAATAACACCATTTGGTTCAGGAGGTCTTCCCTATCAACTTTTTTTACTTTCAAGAAAAAAATTATCTCTCGGTGAAGGTACTTTTATTTTATATATTTTTGCATTTTTTAAATATTTATTTTTATTTAGCTCTTTAGTTTTAAACTTAAAATTTTTAACAATTAATAAGAATGCTTATATAAGAATGATTTTTTCTTATATAATTTTACTTATAATTTTGATGTTTATTATTCTTTTATTTCTTTTTATTTTTCCAGAAGAAAAACTAAAATTCTTTCCCCTTAAATTTGAAGGGAATTTTAAAAAAATACTTTTTTTCCTTTTTAATGAACTTTTCAATTTTAAAAGGGTTTTCATTGTATTTTTGAAAAATCCTAATTATTTCTTATTATCCCTTTTATTTGCCTTTAAAAGTTTTTTAAGTCTTGTTTTAATTATACCTTTAATTTTTTTTGCTCTTGGAGTAAAAATAGAATTTTTTAAAATTTTTTTAGTTTCATCTTTTATATATGTGCTTTTACTTTTTTCTCCTTCACCTGGTGGAATTGGTTATGCTGAAATAATATCTTTCTTTTTAATCTCAAAAAATCTGGAAAGTTCTCTTATTCCCCTGATTGTGTTTTTGTGGAGATTTTTTTCTTTTTACATTTTTGCATTTTCAGGTGCTTTTTTTATATTATGGAGAATATCAAAATGGAAACTTTAATATTTTCCCTTACGGGTTATTTAATTGGCTCAATTCCTTTTTCTTATATTATAGGCAAATTAAAGGGAGTTGATATAAGAAAGGTTGGAACTTTTAATGTTGGTGGTTCAAATGTATCAAGGACCCTTGGTTTTAAATATGGTTTTTTGGCTTTTATTCTTGATTTCTTAAAAGGGGTAATTTCTGCTTTAATCCCGAAATTTTTGGGTTTTGCTCCTTTTTATTCCTTTTTATCAGGTTTTGCTGCGAGTTTTGGGCATGCTTACCCTATTTTCCTTAAATTTCAAGGTGGAAGGGGTATTGCTACATCCCTTGGTTTTCTTCTTATTTTATTTCCAAAAGAGACTTTAATTTTTTTATTAATTTTTTCACCTTTATTCTTTATAAAAGAGGTTGCTCTTTATATAATTATATTTATTTTTTCTATTTCTCTTTATATTTTTTTAAAATTTAGGGAATTTTCTTTTTTACCTTTAATTTTTTTCATTTTTATTGTTTATAGGAGAGTTCAGTTTGTTTACGGTGATTTAAAAAGTGGGAGGGGATTTTTAAAAAGTTTTATTAACAGGTTTTTATTTGATGCACCTGAAAAAAGGAAATTTTAAATATTTACTTTTTTTAAGTTTCATAATTTATTCCTGCCAGAAAGAAGAAGTAATAGGTGAAATAGAGGGGAGAAAGATTTTTAGAGGGGAACTTGAGGATATTATGAAAATTGAATTTGCCTATGGAAATTATGGAATAAAAGAGGAAGAGGCTTTTTTAATTTTAGTTCAAAAATTAATTGATGTTATTCTTGCTGAAAAGTATGGTGTTGTATTAAGTAAGGAGGATATTTTAAAAGAGGAGGTAAGAATTTTTAAAAATACAAAAGAACCTTCTATTCTATCAAAAATTTATGAATCTGTTTCAGAGAAAGCAAGGAGAGAACTATTTATTAAACCACTGCTTGCAAGGAGAATACTTGAGGAAACTTTCCTAAGGGACACCCTTTTATTTCAAAGAGAGAACTATTTAAAAGCAAAAGAGTATTTAAAAAAATTAAAAAGTTCTAAAGAGATAAAGGATTCAAATTATTTTAACTTTTTGCCAGGGGTTAAAAGTGTTATTTATGAATATATTTCTTCAAAATTTTTAAAAAAAGGGGAATTTAAAGGAGAAAAAAAATATGTAATTTTTGAGGATAAATTTACTTATTATCCTGCTGAAATAAAAAGAGTAGAAAAAGGTTTTTTAATAAGGGGGTTTTATGTTAATAAGAAAGATTTTTATAAGGACTTTTATTTTAAAGAACTTGAAAAAATAAAGGTTTTAGTTTATAATAAAATTTTAAAGAGTAAAATTTTTAATATAATAAATAAAACATTGTGGGAGGGTGTTATAAAATGAAAAAGGATTTTCAGGAGAAACTTGAAGTTTTAAGGAAGAAAGGTTATTTTTTGACCTCTTCAAGGTTAATGATTCTTGAATATTTGAGTGAAAGTACTTCTCATCCTACTGCTGATGAAATATATAATGCATTGAAAGATAGGCTCCCATCCCTCTCAAAGGCTACTGTTTACAATACTCTTAAACTATTTATTGAACTGGGAGTAGCAAGAGAAATCAAGGTTGAAAGGGATAAATCAAGATTTGAAGCAAAAACAGACCCCCATATTCACTTTACATGTGTTAAATGTGGAACAGTTTATGATATTGAAAAAAAGGATATAGTTAAATTTCCTAAAAATATAGAAAATCACAAAGTAATGTTTGGTGATCTTTTGCTATACGGAATTTGCTCATCTTGCCAGAAAAAGGAAAGTTTCTAAGAAGAATTAACAGGTTTGTTACATTTGTAGAATTTAAAAAAAAGAAGGTAAAGGCTTATCTTGCTAATTCAGGAAGATTAAAAGAAGTTTTAACTGAAGGGGCGGAATGTTTGCTTGAGAAAGGTAAGGGAAAGATTCCCTACAAGTTAATTGCAGTTAAGAAGGATGATGTATGGGTTTCAGTTGATTCTCATCTTCCCAATAAATTTTTTTATGAACTTTATAAAAGAAAAGAAATTGATTTTTTAAGAAAAGCAAGATTTCTTTCAAGAGAGTTTAAAATAGATGGTGAAAGGATTGATTTTTTATTTATAAGAGGTAAAAAAAGAATTTTTCTTGAAATAAAGTCCTGTACACTTGTTGAACAAGGTATAGCTATTTTTCCTGATGCTCCTACTATAAGGGGTAAAAGGCATCTTGATTTACTATCAAAATTAAAGGAAAATGGAGATGATGCTTACATAGTTTTTATTGTTCAGAGAAAGGATGCAAAAAGTTTTGCTCCCAATTCCTTTACTCATTTTGATTTTTCAAAAAGTTTATATAGAGCTATGGAAAAGGGAGTGAAGGTATATCTTATTGTTGCAAATTTTAATGATAAAAAAATGAAACTTGAAAAGATTTTTATAAGAAAACTTGATATTTTTGAAATTCTTGTTAATGAGTATCATTTATGGCGATATCCTGAAGTTTTTATTGATTATAAAAAGCTAAAAAAAAATTCCTTTTACCTTGATTTTAAAGGGGAAACTTGTTTTCACTGTTCCTTTGAGGAAAATTTTTTTGATTTTATTTATTTTGCAAAAGAAAGAGGTATAAATTTAGATCCTATTAAAATTGAAAGTAACATAGGTCATTTAATTGCAAAAGTAAGAAAAACTTAATAAAATTAAAGATGGATAAACTCAAAATTCTCCTTGTTAATGATGATGGAATAGAGGCAGAGGGTTTAAGAAGGGCTTTAAAGATTTTAAAGAATTTTGGGGAAGTTATTGTTGTAGCTCCATCAGAAGAAAGATCGGGTTCAAGCCATTCAATTTCTTTAAGGAAAAATATAAAAGTTAATAAAATAAGGGAAAATTTTTATTCTGTTGATGGAACCCCTGTAGATTGTGTTTTAGTTGCTATGGAAGCAATTTTAGAGGAGAAACCTCAACTTCTTGTTTCGGGAATAAATTATGGATTTAATCTTGGGGAGGATACATTTTATTCAGGGACTCTTGCAGCTGCAAGGGAAGGTTATCTTTATGATCTTCCTTCAATAGCCTTTTCAGTTGGTCCATATAATGAGCCTTGTTATGAAGGAGGTGAATATTATCTTGATTTAATTTTAAGAAAAATAATTGAGAGTAAAGTTTACAAAAATAAATTTTTATTAAATATAAACTTATATGATTTAAAAATTGAAGAAATAAAGGGAATTAAGGTTACAAAACTTGGGAAAAGACACTATTTAAATCCAATTGAGAAAGTTGATGAAAATATTTACAAAATTGGTGGTAAATTGAGACTAATTCCTGAGGAGGGAACAGATGTAAAGGCTGTTCTTGAGCATTTTGTGAGTGTAACTCCTTTAACACTTGATACAACTGATATAGAGTTAATAAAAAAATTAAAAAAAATACTTGAATAAAAAATTAGGAGAACTTTTAGAAAGGTTCAATAGCAAAAATGATCCTTTTTATAATTTAAGAAAAGAAATGGTAGATAAACAGTTAAGGGAAAGGGGAATATGTGATGAAAGGGTTTTAAAGAGTTTTCTGGCTGTTCCAAGGCATTTATTTGTTCCAGATAAAATAAAGTCTTTTTCTTATGATGATTCTCCTTTGCCTTTATTAGAGGGTCAAACAATAAGCCAGCCCTATATGGTGGCTTTAATGGTTGAACTTTTAGAGCCTGATGAAAACAAACATGTTCTTGAAATAGGTACAGGTTCAGGTTATGAAACTGCAATTTTATGTCTTCTTAATAAATTTGTTTATACTGTTGAAAGGGTTAAAGATTTATC
The DNA here is from genome assembly GCA_039803925.1 of candidate division WOR-3 bacterium. NCBI lineage: Bacteria > Pseudomonadati > Caldifarciminota > Caldifarciminota bacterium. The sequence goes on from JBDRZL010000011.1 coordinate 40,646, forward strand.
TCTTTATGCAAGAGAAAAACTTAAGGAACTTTCTATAGAAAATGTTTATTTTCATGTGGGTGATGGTTCAGAAGGTTTAATGGATTTTGCTCCCTATGATTGTATAATCTGTTCTGCTGCTGCTCCAGATGTCCCTCCTCCTTTTATAGAGCAATTAAATCCAGGAGGAATTATAGTTATGCCTATAGGTGATAAACTTTATCAGGACCTTGTAAAAATAAAAAAGGAAGGAAACAAATTAAAAAGGGAATATCACGGGCCCTGTGTTTTTGTCCCTTTAATCGGGAGATATGGTTTTGAGGAGTGAAAAATGGAGCCGGGGAGATTTGAACTCCCGACCCCCTGGTTGCAAACCAGGTGCTCTCCCACTGAGCTACGGCCCCGCTTTTTTATTATAACTTTTACTTTTTAATATTTTCAATTTTATTTAAGTGATGAAATTATTGCTTCTTTAACTTCATTTACAGAAATTTTTTCAAGATTATTAAATTCTGTTTTTAAAACTATGCTTTCACCAAGTGGTCCCCATCTTTTTGGGGTAAAGGGTATTTTTTCAGAGAATATTGAAACTGTTTTAACATTCAATGCAGATGCTATATGAATAACACCTGTTGAAGGAGCAAAAACAAGGTCACATATGGAAATAAAGTTTATAAACTCCCTTAAATTAAAGTCTCCTCTTAAATCTATGATGTTTTCCTTTTTAAAAAAATCAAAATTTTTTTGGATTCCTGTTATGAAAATAGTTCCATCAATATCAAGAATTTTTAAAAGTTCATTGTATTTAGTTAAACTCCAGTTAGGAGCAGAACCCTTTGATTCAGGGTGAATTAAAATAAAGGGTTTTTTATAATTTTTAAATTTTTCTTTTATTTTTGAAACTTCTTCTTCCTTTAGATATAATTGGGGTTTAAAGTAATCAATATCATATCCTGCTTTTTTTAAAAGTAAAACATTATAAAAGGACTCGTGGAATTCGCAGTTTTTTCTGTGTAAAGGAATTCTTCTGTTGAATAGAAAAGAATAGAATCTGTAAAGAGTTCCTATTCTTTCAGGAATTTTTTTTATAAAAGAAAAAAGGGATTCTTTAAATCTTGGAAAAATATGGACTGACACATCAATTTTTAACTTTTTTATTTCCTTATCAATATTATCAAAATCTGTAACTATGTCAATATCAGGGTGGTTTAAAAGAATTTCTTTATAAAGGGGATTGCAAACAAAGATAATTTTTGAATCCTTATATTTTCTTTTTAAACCCTGAGGAACAGAAAGGGAAAGAACAAGATCACCTATTCTATCTGTTCTGAAAAGGAGGAAGTTCATTTGAAATAAATGCCGGGGCCCAGAATCGAACTGGGGACACCTGGATTTTCAGTCCAGTGCTCTACCGACTGAGCTACCCCGGCACTATGTTTTAATTATAAGGTTTCTTTAAAAAAAAATCAAATTGAATCACTCTTTAAATAATTTTTCTCTCCTTCTTTTATTTTAAAAAACAATAAATTTTCTCTTTGTTTCAAAATTTTTTATCTTTAATTCACAAAAATATACCCCCTTTTAAGTTTATTTTCCTTTATGTTTAGCTTAATCTCATATATTCCGGGTATTTGCTCTTTTTCCAATAATTCTGATAAGTAAAAGGATAACAAAAACCTATGATTGCCTTATATATTTTATTTAAAAGTTCTCCGAAAGTAAAATTTTTGTATAATTCCATATTTTTAATCTTTTTTATAAAACTTTATTCCAAAAACTTTACACTTTTCCTTTGCCTCTTCCCTTATGTAAGGAGAAACTATAAAAAGTTCGGGTTTTACCCCGGTTTTTTTCTCATAAAATTCCCCAATCCTTTTAAACTTCAAAACATCACCATCCGATACACTGCTTTTTATCTCTATTAAATAATGTTTATCATCTTTTATAACAAGATCCACCTCAATTGTTTATGGATAACCAAAAACAATACCCTCTTTATCATAATCCTCCCATTTCTTAACATCATAGAACCCAAGTTCTTTTAAAATATCTTTCATACTCTACCTGAAAGCTTCCTCTGCAAAAATACCCCATCTTGCCCCTACTGTAGTTATAGCATCTCTTAAAATCTTAAAACCATCCCTCATCTCTTTCGTAAGAAGCTCAAACCTCCTATCAACTTCCTCAAACCTTTTATTTATTTCCTCAAATCTCTTATTTATTTCTTCAAATCTTCTATTAGTGTCTTCTCTTAATTCCTCAAATCTTTTATTAGTATCTTCCCTTAGAGCCCTTAATTCCTCTCTTTGTGCTTTTAATTCATTGAGTATTTCTTTTATTTCCTCTCTTGTTACTGCCCTTTTATTAATTATTTCCTCAACCTTTAATCTGAAAATAGGAGATTTTTCAATAATTTCAGGTAATTTTTTCTCAATTATTTTTATTATATCTTCTTCACTTAAGATTTTTTTCATAATCCAATTATAAAGAAAAAACTTTAAAAATTCAATGTAAATTACTTGATTTTTTAAAATGGTTATAGTATTATTTTAAAATTAAAAAAGGTTCAAATCCAGAATTAAATTTCATAAAATGTTTAAATTTATCCTGTTTTTTTTAATAATAAATGAAACCCCTGAAGTTGGGGTAGTTGAAAAAATCGGTTCTTTTTTGCCAGGAGATATTTATTTTGTTAATTCAGAGGGAAAGGAGTTCGCTCTAAAAGATATTTCTTTAAATAAAAAACCTTTTGTTTTTGTTCCTGTTTTTTATAGTTGTAAAATGGTATGTCCAATGATGCTTAATGAAATTTTTAATAATCTGGAAAAGATTAATTCAAAATTAGGTAAGGATTTTTATATTATTGTTTTCAGTTTTGATCTTAAAGATGATGTGAATAAGGCAAAAGAACTTAAAAAGGATTATTTTGCCTCTTTAAATAAAGATTTTGATAAAGAGGCACTCAATTTTACAATCTTGAAAGACTCTTTAAATCTATACAGGTTAACCAGTTCCCTTGGTTTTTATTTTAAAAGAGAAGGAGAAATGTTCATTCACCCTTCTACATATATTTTTATTTCGCCTGATTTAAAGATAGTAAGGTACATATATGGTCCTGAACTTTTACCCCTTGATATGGAAATGGCACTAAATGAAGCATCAGAAGGTAAAATTGGAGGAATCAGGGTTAAAGCTACCAGGTTCTGTTTTACCTATGATCCAAAAGGTAGAAAGTATGTTTTTAACTTTATCAAAGTTTTTATGACTTTTTCTATGATTTTTGTTATTTCTTTTGCCTTATTTTTAACTTTATGGATTAAAAAAAGAAAAAGGGAGGATTAAATGGAAGTTTATATACCTTATTATAAATCCGAAAGTAAATTTAGGGGAATTTTTTCCTGGATTTTTTCTACTGATCATAAAAGGATAGCTATCCTTTATCTTGTTACCATTTCTCTTTTCTTCCTTGTTGCTGTTATCCTTGGACTATTAATGAGAATTGAACTTATGAAAACGGGAAAGCAGATTTTTGATGCAAGAACTTATAACCAGGTATTTACCCTTCATGGAGTTATAATGATATTCTTATTTGTAATTCCTGTAATTCCAGCTGTTATGGGTAATTTCTTTCTTCCAATTTTAATAGGAGCAAAGGATGTTGCTTTTCCGAGGATAAATTTGCTCTCCTGGTGGTTATTTCTTTCTGGAGGAATAGTTGCTTTAATTTCCCTTCATACAGGAAAGGGTTTTGCTGATACTGGCTGGACTTTTTATGCTCCTTACAGTTTAAGGACAGGAACCAATGTTTCTCTTGCTGCCTTTGCAGCTTTTATTATTGGATTTTCATCAATTTTAACAGGTCTTAATTTTATTGCTACAATACACAGATTAAGGGCAAAAAATTTTAAATGGTTTAATCTTCCTCTTTTTGTCTGGTCAATATATGCAACTTCCTGGATTCAGGTAATTGCAACTCCTATAGTTGGTCTTATTCTTTTCCTTGTTATTTTAGAGAGAATTTTTGGTATAGGTCTTTTTGATCCTTCAAAAGGAGGGGATCCTATTATGTTTCAGCATATTTTCTGGATTTATTCTCATCCAGCTGTATATATAATGATTCTTCCTGCAATGGGAGTTATTTCGGAAATTATTCCAACTTTTGCGAGGAGAAGAATTTCAGGTTATAAGGCAATTGCCTTTTCTTCCCTTGCTATTGCTTTTATAGGTTACCTTGTCTGGGGTCATCATATGTTTACAAGTGGAATGGCTGATTTTGCAAGGATTATTTTTTCTTTACTTACTTTTCTTGTTGCAGTTCCTTCAGGTGTTAAGGTTTTTAACTGGGTGGCAACCTTATATAAGGGTTCAATTAATTTAAAATCACCACTTTTTTTTGCTTTAGCTTTCATATTTTTGTTTTCCATAGGTGGTTTAACTGGACTTATAAATGGTGCACTTGCCTCTGATATTCACATTCACGATACTTATTTTGTTGTTGCTCATTTTCATTATACTATGTTTGGAGGTGTAGGTTTTGGTTTTTTTGCAGCAATGCATTACTGGTATCCGAAAATGTTTGGAAAAATGTATAATGAAACTCTTGCAAAAATTTACTTTTTTCTAATGTTTATTGGCTTCAATATTCTTTATTTTTCAATGATGATTTTAGGAGTAATGGGTATGCCGAGAAGATATTATGATTATCTTCCCCAGTACGAACCCCTTCAATTTGTAGCAACAGTTGGTTCATGGATTTTAGTTCCTGGTATATTTTTAATGGTTTTCAATTTTGTTTATCATCTTTTTAAAGGTAAAAAAGCTGAACAAAATCCCTGGGGAGGAGTAACCCTCGAGTGGCAGATTCCTTCACCTCCACCGGCTGAAAATTTTGATTATGAAGTTGTTGCTCCCGATGAACCTTATGATTTTAAAAAAATCAGGGAAAAATTAAAAGTATAGGATTTTAAAGGGGGCAAAAATGGAAAAAGTATTAGAAGTTGTTAATATCCACAGGGATATAAAAGGTGCTAAAATTGGAATGTGGCTTTTTCTATTCTCTGAACTTTTATTTTTTGGTGGTTTATTTCTTATTTATTCTGTTTTTAGATATTCTTTCCCAGAAGATTTTGTAAAAGGTTCAAGAGAATTAAATTTAACTATCGGAATAATAAATACAATTATTTTGCTAACAAGCAGTTTAACTGTCGCCCTATCAATTGCTGCCTTTGAAAAAGGTAAAAAAAGTCATTCACTATTTTTTATTTTCTTAACAATATTTTTTGCTCTTTTGTTTCTTGTTAATAAATATTTTGAATGGTCAGCCAAGATTAAACACGGAATATATCCTGGTTCTGATTTTTTAACCAGTATCTCAAGGGGAGAAGCTTCCTTCTTTAATCTTTATTATGTAATTACAGGTATCCATGGTTTGCATGTTCTTATCGGAGTTATAATCTTTATTGTGATGTTTTTTATATATTTAAAAGAGCCAAGAAAGAAAATAAATCTATCGGGGAGGGAACTAAAGAGTTTAAAGGGGAAAAGTATTCTTGGAATTGAAATTAACGAAAATGTTAAAGAAGTTAAACTTGATATCCGGTTAATTGAGAAAGAGGAAATTGTTAAGAAAGTTGATTATACAAAACTTTTTAATGCTGGATTATATTGGCATTTTGTTGATATTGCCTGGATATTCATTTTCCCCTTGTTCTATCTAATTTAGGAGGTAAAAATGGAAAATAAAGAAACAGGATATTCCCTATATTTTTATACCTGGCTTAGCCTTATTATTTTAACATTTTTGACAGTAAGCTTAACCCCTTTAAGAATTTTTAATTCATCAATAATTATTGCTATTACAATTGCTGGAATAAAATCCACCCTTGTAGTTCTTTATTTTATGCATCTTAAATATGAAGATAGGATTTTTAAATATATGGTTTTATTTGCCCTTTCTTCACTTATTATTATTCTGATTTTACTTTTTTCTGATTATCCTTTCAGAGGAGGAGTATAATGGCTAATTTTACAAGGGATGTTGATAATGTATTTCTATATATAAGTGGAATTGGTTTTTTTCTCTTACTTTTAATAACTTTTTTAATGCTCTTTTTTATCTTCAAATATAGAAGTTCAAAAAATAAAGAAGCAGAAGATGTAAAAGATAATATAGTTCTTGAAATTACATGGACTCTTATTCCTACAGTAATTGTTCTATCAATGTTTTATTATGGATTTTATGTTTTTAAAAAGATGAGATATATTCCCCCTGATGCTTATGAAATTAAAGTTACAGGAAGGCAGTGGTCATGGCTTTTTGAATATGAAAATGGTTTTAAAAGCGACACCCTTTATCTTCTTTTGAATAAGCCTGTAAAACTTACAATGAAAACTATGGATGTTATTCATTCTCTTTATATTCCAGCTTTCAGGATCAAAGAGGATCTTCCTCCTGGTTATGAAACATATATTTCTCTTACACCAAAAGATACAGGAACTTATGATTTACTTTGTGCCGAATATTGCGGTGATTTACATTCTTATATGGTAACAAAGGTAAAGGTTTTAGAAGAAGAAAAATTTTATTCAAAGATTAAGGGTGAAAAAGAACTTGAAGAAAAAGTGGAAAAAACTGAAGAAAAAATAGAAGCTCCTGGGAAAAAGGAGGAAAAATTAGATTTTGATATTAATTTAGTTGATAAAGGAAAGAAATTGGTCTCAGAAAAGGTTTGTATTGCTTGTCATTCAACGGACGGTTCAAGGTTAATAGGTCCGAGTTTTAAAGGAATGTATGGAAAGAAGGAAGTTGTTGTTTCAGCGGGTAAAGAAGTAGAGATTGTTGCGGATGATGAATATTTAAAGGAGTCAATATTGGAACCAGCTAAAAAAGTAGTTAAGGGATATGAGAATTTAATGCCTCCTTCTGAGTTAAAGGAAGAGGAATTAAAGGCTATTATTGAGTATATAAAGTCTCTTAAATGAAATTTATTAGAATTTATCTTTCATTAACAAAGTTTAAAATTGCTTTTCTTTCTACTTTTTCAGGATTGTTGGGTTATTATATAAAATTTAAAAACTTTTATGATTTATTTTTTATTTTTATTTCTCTTTATCTTTTATCTTCAGGCTCCCTTTCCTTAAATCAGTATATTGAAAGGAATTTTGATAAGTTAATGGAGAGAACGAAAAATAGACCTATTGTTAAAGGTGATATATCTCCTTTTTTTGCTCTTTTAATTTCTATTTTTCTTATAACTTTAGGTTTAATTTTAATTTTTTTTAAATTTGGAGTTTTTCCATTTATTCTTGGTTTTATTACTTTTTTTATTTATATTTTTATTTATACGCCTTTAAAGAGAAAAACTCCTTATGCTTTTTTGCCTGGTTCCATAATTGGAGCCCTGCCTCCTCTTATAGGGTGGGTTTCAGCAGGTGGTGATCCCTTTTCTCCCACTATATTATCCCTTTCCCTTTATTTTCTTTTATGGCAGATTCCCCATTTTATGCTTTTATTCTATATTATGAGTGATGACTATAAAAAAGCAGGTTTCAGAACAATTAAGGATATTTTTGATGAAAATAAAATAAGTATAATTCTTTACAATTTAATTTCAGGAGCTTTACTTTTTACTTTGAGTTTTCCTTTATTTGGAATTGTTCATAGTAAAATTTATTTAATTTTTTCCTTATTTACAGCAATTTATTTATTATTAATCTTTTCTTATATTAAAAATTTAAAAAATTTTAAAAGGATCTTTTCTTTTATTAATTACTATACTCTTTTTTTGATTATAACTCTAATGATTTTGAGATAAAAGGATAAATACCCTTCAAGTCGCCTCTTTAATACTATTTGAATTTTAGATTAATATTTTTTTAAAATTAAATTTAAAATTTCTATGAAATTAGAACTCCTTAATATTTTGGTTTATTCTCTTCCCTTGATTTATCTACTTGTTTTTTTATCATATTTTTTATTTATCTATTATATTTTTGATAAAAAAAGAATTTTTTTAAATACTTTTTTTGAACTCATTATTTTCTTTATACCTCTTTTGATATTAATAGTTATTCTTTATGTTTTAACTGGTTATAAAAATCCCTACTTTTCTTTTGCTTTTATATTTTACATATTTTCATACATTTCAATTAGCTTTAAAGTTCTTTATAACAGGAATTTTTCTTTTATTCTCTTTCTCTTTTCACTTTTTTTCTTTTCCTCTTCAATAACACTTTATCTTGATTCTGAGAAAATGCTTTTTGTTAAAAGTTTAGGAGATATACTTTATTCCTTTAATGTTTTCGCAAAATTTTTTTCTATTTTTATATTCTTATCTTTGCTTTATTCCTTTTTTAAAATTAAAAAGAAAATGTTTTACTTTTTCCTTTTTTTATCTCCTATTTTTTACTTCTGGGATACTATAACACTTCCGGATGTTTCCCTCATAAAACCTTATTTTTATCTTTCCATAATATTTTTGTTTTCCCTTTACTTACTTGTTTTAAATTTAAACAAACAAAATAATAAAATAAAATTTTTATTCATTTTTTTATTAACACTTCCCCTTTTTATTTCAAGAGATTTAGAAGTTTTTTATTTTGTTAATAAAGAAAAGTTTTTCCTTAAAAGTGAAGAGCTAAAAGCTTTGGAACCGGAAGAGAAGATAATAGAGAAAAAGGGTATAGAAGGAAAAAAAGTTTTTGATGATTTTTGCACTTCTTGCCACTCCTTTGAACAGAAAGTTGTAGGTCCTCCCTTTAAAGAAGTTTTACCAAAATATAAAAGAGACCTCGCAAAACTTAAGTCTTTTATAAAAAATCCTTCTAAAATTAATCCTCTCTATCCTCCTATGCCCAATCTTGGATTAAAAGATAAAGAAATAGATGCTGTTATTGAATATCTTATGGAGGAGTTAAAAAAATATGAGTAAATTTTTTCAAATTTTTTATGCTTTTTACCTTTTAATTTTTGCTATCATTTTTATTTTCTATATGAGTATTATTGAAAAAAGGGAAAATTCTCCTATACAGCCTATAAAATTCTCCCATAAAATTCATGCCTATAAACTTTCCCTTGATTGTGTTTTTTGTCATGAAAAGGTAGAAGAGTCAACTTTTACTCTACCTCCTCCTCTTAGCTTATGTATGACCTGTCACGAAAGTGTTAAAAAAGATTCTCCGGAGATTATTAAACTTACAACATACTATAATAAGGGAGAGGCTGTTCCCTGGGTAAAGGTTCATAAATTTAAAGATTGGGTTTATTTTTCTCACAAAAGACATATAAAAAAGGGAATAGATTGTACTTTCTGTCACGGTGAAATAAAGGCAATGGATGTTGTAAGAAAGGTAAGGTCAATGAGAATGGGTTTCTGTGTAAAGTGTCATGAGATAAATGGTGCTGAAAGAGATTGCAGTGTTTGCCATAAATAGGAGGAAAAAATGAAAAGAAGAGATTTTATTAAATTTCTTGGTTTAACATCTTTTTCCTTTTTTGCAAAATCATGCGGTTTAAAGGATACTTCTGAAAAATTAATTCCTTTTTTAATTCCCCCTGAGGAAGGTTTTATTCCAGGTGAACCGGTTTATAAGAAAACAGTATGTATGGAATGTCCTTATATGTGTCCAGTTGAGGCAAAACTTTATGATAAAGTTTATAAGGGAAAAAGAAAATTTTATCCTGTAAAATTTGAAGGTTTATCTTCTTTTCCCTTTACAGGTGGATCTCTATGTATAAGGGGTCAGGCTTCCTTGCAGAGAACTTTCAGTGAAAAGAGATTAAAGGATGTAATTTTAAAGGAAAAAGGAGGTTTTAAAAAATCTGATTGGTCTTCAGTTTATAATATTTTAACGGAAAATTTAAAAAATGGAAAAAATTACCTTTTAACAGGAAAGTTACAGAGTTCATTGAAGAATTTAACTGAGAGTTTCTGTAAAGAGTATAATTTTAAAAGAATTTATTTTGAATTTTTCAATTTTTCAAATATAAGGAAGGCTAATGAAATATGTTTTGGAATAAGGGATATACCTTTTTATCATTTTGATAAAGCTGATTTTCTCTTAACCTTTGGCACAAGTTTTCTTGAAGGTTTTTTGAATCCGTTAACTTTTTCTAAATTCTTTTCTGAAAGGAAATTTGAGTGGTACCATTTTGAACCCCATTTTTCCCTTACAGGAATGAATTCTGATAAAAGAATAATATTAAAACCTGAATCTGAAATTTTTATTATGATTTATCTTTTAAGAAAACTTATTGAGAGAAAAGGGGAGTTTAAGGAAATTTTAGAGTATTTACCTTCTTATGAACTTGATTTTGTTGCTGAAAATTCAGGTGTGGATAAAAATCTTTTGAAAGAAATTGAGGAAAAATCTTTGAATTTAAGATCCCTTATTGTAGCTGGTGATATATCTTCAATGACAGAGAATGGTTTTTATCTAAACATACTTGTGAATATTTTCAACTATTTAAAAGGAAATTATCCTGAGGTGATAGATTTTTATCATTCTTACGGGTTTGAAGATATTGATTTTTCTGAGGATATAGAAAGAGAAATTGATAAGGCTTCTGGCGAGGAAAATAATATACTTTTTGTAAACAATATTAATATTTTTAAATTTCTGAGAAAAGAAAAGTTAGAGAAATTCTTAAAAAGTTTTAAAATTAAAGTTTTATTTTCAGATACATATATTGATAATATTGATAAGTTTGATATTATTCTTCCCCTTTCAACTTCTCCAGAATTTAGCGGTTTTTCTGAAACTTTTAAAAACTTTTTTGTTATTCAGGAAAAGTTAATGGAAAAAATTTATGATACAAAATCTTTTGGTGATGTAATATTCGACCTTCTAAAAATTGATAATAAAATAGAAGCATTAAATTTTGAAAGTTATATTGAAAAGGAACTCAATAATATATTAGGTGAAAGAAAAAGGGAAATTTTTGAAAAGGGTTATGTTGTTTTAGATAAGGTTTTGAGTTTTGAATTTAAAAAGGATAATGTATTAAAAGAAATTAAAAACTTTAATATAAAAGAAATTTCTTTTAAAAACACTTTAATAGTGGTGCCTTCTTTAAGATTTTACGATGGAAGATCTTCTTCAATTATGCTTTTAAATGAGATTCCTGATCCTTTAAGCACAATTTCTTATAGGAAATTTCTTTATGTTTCAGAAGATTTTGCAAATAAAAGAAGTTTAAAAAATGGTGATGAGGTTTCTCTAAGTTATGAAGGAAAAGAATTAAAATTACCTATTTTTATAACAAAGTTTTTAAAAGAAAGTGTCTTTGTTCTTGATATTAATTTTTATGATGGTTCTTTCAGTGTAAAAGAGAATACAAAGGATTTTATTGTTTATTTTAATTTAGAGAGTATAGAAAAAACAGGAAGAAGGGAAAATTTACCAATACTTTCAGGTTCATTTTTAGATTATGGAAGAATTTTGAAACATGATGTTAAAGAACATGATGATATTAAGAAAAAATCTGAATATTTGAAAAGTATATATGGTGAGCATGAGCACCTTAAATACAGATGGGCTATGGTTATAGACCTTGATAAATGTACAGGGTGTTCTGCATGTGTGGCAGCTTGTTTTGTAGAAAATAATATCCCCTGTACAGGTTATGAGGAGCATTTAAAGGGAAGAGAAATGTCATGGATAAGGATAGAACCCTATATAAACAATGATAAATTTGAATTTGTTCCCATGTTATGTCAGCATTGTGATTATGCACCCTGTGAGCCTGTTTGTCCTGTTTCTGCTACCTATCATAATCCAGAAGGTTTAAATGTTCAGGTTTATAACAGGTGTGTTGGGACAAGATATTGTTCTAATAACTGTCCTTACAAGGTTAGAAGGTTTAACTGGTTTGACTGGTCAGATAAAAAAAGTGCTCCTTATTTGTATTTTACAGAGGAATTAAAGTTAATGACAAATCCTGAAGTTTCTATAAGACCAAAGGGAGTTATGGAAAAATGTTCTTTTTGTATTCAGAGAATAAGGAAAGCAAAGGATAGGGCGAAAGATGAGGGTAGAGATGTAAAAGATGGTGAAGTTATTCCAGCCTGTATGCAAACTTGTCCGACAAAGGCAATAATTTTTGGTAACTTAAAAGATCAAAATTCAGAAGTTTATAAAAAATCAAAGGAAAAAAGTTTCAGGATTTTAGAAGAACTTGGAGTTGAACCCTCGGTATATTATATAAAAAATAATGAAAGAAAAATTTGAAAAAATAGAAAGGGATATTCTATCAATTTTGTGGAAAGTTGATAAATTTTATATTTTTTGCTTAACTGTTTCACTTCTTATGCTCCTTACAGGTGCTTTGAGTTGGAGTTATCAGATTATAAGAGGTATTGGAGTTTCTGGAAAAACAAATCCTGTTGGATGGAAGGTTTATATTACAAATTTTGTCTTTTGGGTAGGAATTGCACATTCAGGAACACTTATTTCAGCGGTATTATTTCTATTAAGGGCAAAATTTCGCTCAAGATTTAATCGCTCAGCAGAAGCAATGACAGTTTTTGCAATAATGGTAGCTGGTTTATTCCCATTAATACATCTTGGAAGAGTCTGGAAATTTTACTGGCTTTTGCCTTATCCAAATCAAAGGCACTTATGGGTTAATTTTAAATCTCCTCTTATATGGGATGTTTTTGCTGTTAGCACATATTTAACTGTTAGTTTAATTTTTTTCTATGTTGGAATGATACCGGATCTTGCCATTGCAGCGAGGTATTATAAGGATAAAGTAAGGAATCTGTTTTATAAAATTCTTTCTATTGGTTTTAAGGGAACAAAAAGAGAGTGGGAGAATTATAATCAGCTTTATTTGTACTTGGCTGCTTTTGCAACTCCCCTTGTTGTTTCTGTTCATTCTGTAGTTTCATGGGATTTTGCAATGAGTATTTTACCGGGATGGCATACAACAATTTTTGCACCCTATTTTGTTGCAGGAGCAATTTTTTCTGGTTCTGCAATGGTAATTACCTTAACAGTTCCTTTAAGAAAAATTTTAAAACTTGAAAATTATATAAGGGAAGAGCATTTTGATGACCTTTCAAAAATTCTTTTATTTACTTCCCTTATAGTAACATATTCTTACATTTTAGAATTTTATTTAGCCTTTTACGGGGAAAATCCCTTTGAAAAAGAACTTTTTAGATTCAGAGCTTTAGGTGGCGCAAAAATTTTCTTTTTTATAATGATTCTATGTAATTCTGTAATACCCCTTACTCTTTTTGTAAGTAAATTAAGAAGGAATATACCTTATCTTTTTGTTTTATCAATATTTGTAAATATCGGAATGTGGTATGAAAGGTTTGTAATTGTAACTTCGTCTTTATCAAGGGATTATAATCCCTATGCCTGGGGTAGTTATGCACCCAGTTTAATTGAAATAGGAATAACTATTGGAAGTTTTGGATTATTTTTTACCCTGTATTTAATTTTTATAAAAATTTTCCCATTTCTTTCAATAACAGAAATAAAGGAGGAGGAAAATGAGAATCACCTTTGATAGTGAAAAAGAATTTTTAGAAAAATACAGGGAACTGATAGAAAGAGGGATAAGAAGAGAAAAAATTAAGACTTTTACTCCCTGCCCTGTGAAAAATTTTCACGATAGAGATAAGGGTGTTGTGAAATATTTTACACTTATTGGTTCAATTACAGGATTTCTTATGGGTATTTTTTTAACAACAATATCATCTCTTGAATGGAATGAAATACTTGGAGGTAAAAAACCCCTTTCAATACCTGCATTTATAATTATTTACTATGAACTTGTAATTCTTTTTGGTGCTGTTTTTTCCTTTATCGGTTTTTTAATTTTAAAAGGTTTAAACTTAAATAAGATTTTAAAGGGTGAAGAATTTAAAAATGAATATATAATTGAAATAGAGGAAAAATGAAGGTTTTATTTTTTTTAATTCTAACTATTTATTCTTTTCTTATACAGATTTTTTATGGACTTCCTGCACTGCAGGCAATATCCTTCCTTTCAAGGGGAGAATGGCTAAAAAAACTAAAGGGTGAACATTTAAAAGTGACAAAATTTTTAATATTCATGCCTTTTATAACTCTTCTTTTTATACCTTTTACAAAGTATTACCCCTGGATAGGTAAAAAGGGAATCTGGTTTAACCCTTATTTCTTTGTTATCAGAAATTTTTTACTCCTTCTAATTTCTTATTATTTTGCTTTAGTTTTTAAAAGAAAAATAAGAGGTCAGAATGCCCATTTATACCTTTTAAGCTTTGTAATAAGCCAATCCCTTTTTGCTTTTGATTTAATTTTATCTCTTGAATATCCCTTTTATTCTACTCTTTATGGTGCTTACTTTTTTATAGAAAGTGTTTATATTTCCCTGTGCCTGAATCATTTTTATGTAATTAAAATGGAAGATAAAGAAATTCTTTACAAAAATTCTTCAATGATATTTGGCTTTTCCCTGATGTGGGCTGGTTTATTATTTGCACAGTATCTTGTGATTTGGTACGGAAATTTACCTGAAGAAACCCATTTTCTTATTAGAAGAACCTCGGAGTTTCCTTTCAATTTTCTTTCTCCTCTTATAATTTTGTTCTCCTTTTTAATCCCATTTCTGACACTTGCACCTAAAAGCTCAAAGTTGAATAAAAAACTTTTAAGTTTCTTTTCCCTTTTAATAATACTCGGCCTTTTTATCGAAAGGGTAGTAATAATCTTCCCTGCAATTTTTAAATAAATTAAATTTAAATTTAACTTGAAATTTTATTTTTAAGAGGGTATAATAAAATATGAACTTAAATTCAGATTTAAATAAAAATTTAATGACAATAGGTGAGGTAATAGAGTATTTAAAAAAGTATTTTGATAAAGTTTCGGAGAGTAAGTTGAGGTATTATGAAAAAGAGGGTCTTATTCTTCCGAAGAGAACAAAGGGGGGGCACAGGTTATACTGTTTAGAAAGTGTTAAGATTTTGAGGCTTATTTTGGAGATGAGGGAGAAATACAGAATGAGTCTTCCTGAGGTTAAGTCTTTTCTTTCCCGTATTAAGAAGGATAAATCTTTGCTTTTACTTTTTGAAGAGATAGTTAAATATTCTGATCTAACTTTTGAAAGAGTTGACCTTTCTGAGCTTGAAAGGAAATATAAATTTTCAAAGGATCATATTAAGAAATTGGAAAAAATTGGTTTAATAGTTAAGTGTCCTAAGACTGGAAAATATTACGGAGAATCTTTGAAGTTGATAGATATTTTGAATTATTTAGCAAATAGTGGTGTAGATCTTGAAAAAATTTACAAAATAATTGAAAAAGTTAAAGAAATCTCAGAAATTGAATCTCAAATTTTTAGTGTTGTTAAAGAGAATGGGATAAAACTTTTTGAAGTAAAGGAAAAAATTTCCCGTTTAAAAGATATACTTTTTGTTTTATATTTAAAGAAATTTTTACTTGATAAGGGTTCAAATCCTTTAAAAAAGGAGTAAAGAGAATTATGAAAATAAATTCAAAGAAAAATGGTCCCAATGTTTTGATGTTTGATAAAGCGAAGAAAATAATAATTAAAAAAGGTGATAGTGTAGAGGAAAAGGA
Source organism: candidate division WOR-3 bacterium (assembly GCA_039803925.1). Lineage (NCBI taxonomy): Bacteria > Pseudomonadati > Caldifarciminota > Caldifarciminota bacterium. The sequence continues at coordinate 56,204 of JBDRZL010000011.1, forward strand.
ATTGCAGGTTATAGCTTTTTGCAGATGTGGTCACAGCAAAAATATGCCCTTCTGTGACGGAACACACAAGGAGGTAAATTTTAATGCTGATGAAGCTGAAGTTGAGATACAGGAATGATAGAGAAAGATCTTTTTGATAGGGGTTTATCTTTTGAAGATTATATTAAAAAAATGTCTGATTTAAAGGATATAACAGAGGAAATATATAGTAAATTGGTTATTAATGATGATATAAAAAAAGAGATAAGGAAAAGGATAGAAAAATATGGAACAATGAATGTTCTATGTGTAACAGAACCTTTTTGTGGAGATTCTGCCTGTAATTTACCTATAGTTAAGAAAATTTTTGAAGAAGAAAATGTAAATTTAAGGATATTTATAAGGTCTTTAAATTCTTATCTTGAAGAAAAGCTTTATTCAAGAGGTATTAAAAAAATACCGGTTTTTATTTTTTATGATTCAGAATTTAAGGAAATTTCTATATGGATAGAAAGGCCAAAAAAGGCTTATGAGTTAATAGATAAATGGAAAAGTGAACATCCTGAATATGAAAAACTTAAAAATTCTAAAGATAAGAGAGATAAGAATAATTTAAATAGAATTTACAGAGAGCTTGTTAATTATATGAAAGAAAATTATATTTCCTATCTGTGGAAAGAAACTGCTTTAGAAATTCTTAATTTAATTTAAGGGTTCAAATCCCTTTTTAAAAAAGGAGGAAAAATATGGAAATAGCCTTTTTAATAGGCAGAATTCTTTTTGGTTTATTCCATATTTTATTTGGTTTAAATCATTTTACTAAACTTTCAGCAATGGCTGCTTATGCTGGTTCAAAAGGTGTTCCTTTTCCAGTTGTTGCTGTTTTATTCACTGGTTTTTTGCTTTTGATTGGTGGTCTTTTTATACTTTTGGGAATTTATCCAAAGATTGGAATTTTAGCTCTTGTTATATTTTATATTCCAGTGACTTTAATGATGCATAATTTCTGGGCTGTAACTGATCCTATGGCAAAAACGATGGATATGATAAGTTTCTTTAAAAATATGATTATATTGGGTTCCAGTTTAATGTTTTTAATGATACCTGAGCCATGGAAATTTTCAATTTTTAAATTTTAGTATAAATTCTTCAATTTAGCTTTTATTGTATCAGTTAGAAGATTTCGCTCCATTTTTTTGCGAGTTCGTCTCTTCTTGGTTTATAGACAATTTCATAGAAGCTTCTCTGTGAAAGTAAGATTCCTTTTTCATAGGATTTACAGATATTTACTGCCTCTTCAAAAGCTTTTTCCCAGTTACCTTTGAATTTTCTTTCAATTTGTTTTTGAAATTCTTCTTCGGTAAGAATTTCCTTGCCAATTACATAATATTTTTTTCCTTCTTTTTCAATGCAGTATGCGTATTCATCACCGATTCTATCAATTTTAAATTCGCCTTCTAATTTTTCTTTAATTTTTTCAAGTTCTTTTTGGGTTATTTCTTTTCTGGGTTCTCTTATTTTATGTTTAAACCCCCTTTTTGCAGCAGCATAAAATATGGCTCTATTAAGTCCGAAGCTTTTTGCTTCATTTAGTGGTTTTCCGAGGCAGAAGGCTCTTGCTGCTTGAAGTGTTGCCATAACTTCAAATCTTCCTATTTTCATATATAATTATAAAAGATATCAAAATTATAATTTATTCTTCAACTAATTCAACTCTTCTATTTTTAGCTCTTCCTTCTTCAGTGTTATTTGATGCAACAGGGGAAAGAGGTCCGACTCCAAAAGGTTTTAGTCTTTCTTTTTCTATTCCGTATTTTTCAGTTAATTCTCTAACAACAGCTTCTGCTCTTTTTTTTGATAAATCCATATTATATTCAAGTTTTCCCACATTATCTGTATGTCCAACAACATATAGTTTTATTTCAGGGTGTTCTTTTAAAAATTTTGCGATTTCTTTTAGGGTAGGCTCAGATTCCGGTTTTATATCTGCTTTATTAAAATCAAAATATATTCCATAGATAGCAATATGCCCTTCACTCTTTATTCTTTCATATATATCTTTAGCTGTTATAAGTCCTTTTTCCATTTCCTTAAACTCAACAATTCCAAGGAATACCTTTGGTCCATCAAAACTTGGAAGAACACAGATTGATAATGCCAAATTTTTAGTTTTATTTTTTGCAGATAGATAAAAGAAATTATTTTCATCATCCTGTGTGGCGTATATATTCCAGAAATAAGGGTCAAGAAATTTTCTTATTCCAGCAATTTCCTTTCCTCTTGCAGAATAAAGTATATCAAAATTTGCTTTTTTAACTGCTTCTTCATAGTTTTTGAAAACTTCAAAGGGACTTCTTTCTTTTGGTGACTGGTACTGAATTTTTGTAACTTTACCTTCTATTTTTTCCTTTTTTGCCTTCTGTATATCAAAATCACTTGGAGATTTTAAAGGTCCGAGAAGTATATAAAACTCATCAAAATCTTTTACTTCATAATGATAGATAAAAGAACCAGGATATCTTGATATAACAGGATGATCTTTACTTCCTTTGATGTCTTCTTGAGCAAAAATATCATTTATGAAAAAAAATAAAATTAGGAAATAAAAAATTAAGATTTTTAAACTGGAACCTTTTACTATAATTGTTTTAAAGCTCATTTTTCATTCTAAAATAATTTCATTTAAAATTTCAATCAATCAAAATAGTTTTTATCAAATAGTATCCACTAATGTATTAAAGAAAAACTAAATGTACATAGTTATTAAATTCCTCCAAAATTCCTGCAATTGTAATAATTTTTTTTATAAATTAATAAATGATTTTACTCACTATTTTTGTTTCCCCTCTTACGAGTCAATAAATTTTTCAAAATATTTTCAATTATTTGAGCTGTCTTTTCGCTTTCATATTTTGATATAAAATCTTGCTTTTTATTATTTGATACAAATTTGAAATGAACTTCTTTTCTTTTTCTTTTAATATCAATATTTGTTATTTCCCTATATTTCCATACATGTTTTACTTCACTTCCTTTAAGTATAACTTTTATAGCATTTATAAAATTTTCAGCAGTTGGATTTTTAGATGTTAAGTCTATAACTTTTTTAATTTCTTCCTGCATCCTTTCCTCTGGTGAAGGTAAGAGTTTACTAAGAATAATAGCAGCTATTAACTCTAATGGTAATCTTAAAATTTTTTCCTCTGAACTCTCTTCAAGATATCCTTCCAAAATTTCAGAAATATAGGAAACCCTTGGGTAACCAGGCGTATTTGAAATTTCTTTTGTTTCTATATCTATAATATTAGAATCAGTTAAAAGTAAAATATGTCTTATATACCCGCCACCGAGAGTTTTCCAGCCAAAATTATATTTCCAACTATCAAGAAGAAATTCTGTATTCTCTTTATAGAATGGGTATTTTTCAATATCTAATGCATAGTTAAATGATTGAAAAAAAAAAGATTAAAACAAGAAAAGAATAATAAAACCTGTAATTCATTTTGTATTAATTTTTATTTTAGAATAATTTCATTTAAAATTTCAATCAATTTATCAAGATTTTCTTCTTTTGTGTCAAATCCAGGAATATATATAATTTTTTTATCTTTTAAAATAATTTCATAAATTATGCAATCAGGGTAATATCTTCCGAAGGTGCCTTCTTTTAGATTTCCTATAATTTCTTTAATTGTTTTTATTTTATTTTCTGGAATTTTTGATAAAATTTCAATATTTTTATTTTTATCTCTGTAAATCAACTCATTATTTATAAGGATAAATTCTTCATAGAATCCTATAAGTCCCCCCTTTTTATTCACCTGAATTAAAAAATTTTTTTTATGAAAACAAGAAGAAAATAAAAGTAAAATAAGAGTTAGATAGAACATTTTATAATCCAATTTTATTTTTACTTTCTATTATCTTGGGGAGTAATTCCTTAAATCTTTCTTTAGTTTTTAAAATCCATTCTTCAAAATGTTCCTTCATTTTTTCTTTTGTCCATCTGTTTTTATTTAAATCTTTTTCATCAAAATAGAAAGAGTTATTTCTTAAATAGCAGGGAGTTAAACAAAAAGGACATCTAAATTTTTCTCCCTTAATATGCTCAAAATTTTTATTATAATCTACAGGACATCTATCAGAAATGGTTGATTCGTAAGGTTTTTCTTGAAAATTTAAAATTTTATTTATTCCTTCATCAATTTTATATAAATTCTCGTCAAGTAAAACTTCTCCGGGTCCTGCACCGTATAACAAAAAACTATCGGTAACTTTATAACCGAGAGAAAGTAAAAATATATTCATAAAAGGAAGTTCAAACTGATCCCAGTCAATAGGAGACGCGACACCTATACTCATAGCAGGTTTTATTTCTAAATCTTTTATAACTTCGTAAATACACAAAAATCTATCAATAACCATTTTTAATTTCCCTGGAATTGTTAAAACATAAGTAGGAGCAATTAA